>NZ_JBHTUV010000006.1:0-250831 GCF_042793475.1 Microbacterium sp. NPDC056569
GTGTGGGCGTTGGCGTGCCCCGTGGCGCGGGGCCGGCGGGGGGGCGACGCGGGCGGGCCGGACCGGAACCCGTGATCCCGACCGCCCGAGGAAAGAGACGACGCCCGTGGCCTCCGACGTGAAGACACGCACCAAGACTCCGAGCAGGCGCAAGCAGCCGCCGCCGCTCGACAACTACATCGGCCACCGCAAGCCGTGGCTCGACAACGCGCGCCGCCGCAGCCTCACCGGCTGGGGGTTCCTGCTCCCGGCGGCGCTGCTCATCCTGTTCATGAGCTTCATCCCGATGGCGCAGGCGTTCGTCCTGTCGCTGCAGACGGGACGCGGCACGCGCCTCGAGTTCGCCGATCCGCTCTGGTACAACTACCAGCGCCTGCTGGACGACGACGTCTTCCGCCTCACCCTCACGAACACGTTCATCTACCTGATCATCCAGGTGCCGATCATGCTGACGCTGGCCCTGGTGCTGGCGAACCTGCTGAACAATCCCAAGCTGCGGTTCAAGGCGCTGTGGCGGACGGCGATCTTCCTGCCGTGCGCGGTGTCGCTGGTGTCGTACTCCCTGGTGTTCCGGACGCTGTTCGCCGGTGACGGCTTCGTCAACGACATGCTGTTGTCGATCGGAGTGATCGGCGGCCCGATCAACTGGCTCGGCCAGCCCGAGACGGCCCGGTTCGTGATCATCCTCGGGCTGCTGTGGCGCTGGACCGGCTACAACATGGTGTTCTACCTCGCAGCCCTGCAGAACATCGACCACTCGAGCGTCGAGGCAGCCCGCATGGACGGGGCCAACGCATGGCAGACCTTCTGGTACGTCACGGTGCCCCAGCTGAAGCCCATGATCGTGCTCACCGCGATCCTCTCGATCAACGGAACCCTGCAGATGTTCGACGAGTCGTGGGCGCTGACCCAGGGCGGGCCGGCGCACCAGACCATGTCGATGGCGCACTACCTCTACGAGGTGTCGTTCCAGAAGAACCCGAACTTCGGCTACGCGGCGGCGATCTCGTACGTGATCCTCATGCTCGTCGCCATCCTCTCGTTCATCCAGATGAAGGTCGGTGACAAGCGTGATTAACAAGCTGCGCAGCCTTCCCGGGTACGCCCTGCTGGCGATCTGGGCGCTGTTCTCGATCTTCCCGCTCTACTTCATGGCCGTCTCGGCCACCAACACGAGCCAGGACGTGCTCTCGTCACGGATGCTGCCGGGCACCGCTCTCCTGGAGAACATCGGCGTGCTCTTCTCGACGCAGGACGTCGTGGGCGCGATGACGAACTCGTTCCTCATCGCGGTGGGCACGACGATCCTCGCGCTGACGGTGTGCTCCATCGCCGGCTACGGGTTCGAGGTGTACCACTCGAAGGCCAAGGACGCCGTCATGGCGATCCTGCTGCTCGCGATCATGATCCCGTTCGCCGCCACGATGATCCCGCTGTTCCAGCTGTTCGCGCGGGTCGGCATGGTCAACTCGCTGTGGGCGGTCATCATCCCGATGATCTCGACGCCGTTCCTCATCCTGCTGTTCCGGCAGGCGTCGCGCTCGTTCCCGCACGACATCATCGAGGCGGCGCGCATCGACGGCCTGAGCGAGCTGTCGATCTTCGCGCGGATCTACGTTCCGACGATGCGCTCGACGTTCGCGGCCGCCGCCGTGATCACGTTCATGATGGCGTGGAACAACTTCCTGTGGCCGAAGGTGATCCTCGTCAACAACAGCGTGCTCACGATGCCGATGCTCACCGCGAACATCAGCGCCGGCTACGTGACCGACTACGGCGTGCTGATGCTCGCCGTGCTGCTGTCGTCGCTGCCGACGATGATCGTGTTCTTCCTCCTGCAGCGGCAGTTCGCGCAGGGCATCACGGGGGCGGTCAAGTGACTCTCGACTCCATCGGCACTCGCAGCGCACGCCTCGAGGACCCGGCGTTCGATGCCGCACGCATCGCCGATCCTCGGTTCGTCGAGGAGAACCGCCGGCCGGCCCACTCGGACCACCGGTGGTTCCGGACGGCGGCCGAGGCCGCCGACGGCGTCAGCGGATACGAGCAGTCGCTCAGCGGCCGCTGGAAGATCCACTACGCGAAGAATCCGGCCGCCGCGCCTGCGGGCTTCTTCCACCCCGAGTACGACTGCGACAGCTGGGACGACATCCCGGTGCCCGCGCACATCCAGCTGCACGGCTACGACCGCCCGCAGTACGTCAACGTCCAGTACCCGTGGGACGGCGTCGAGCAGATCGAGCCGGGCGAGGTGCCCGAGCGCTACAACCCGGTCGCGTCGTACGTGAAGACCTTCGTCCTCGACCGGCCGGTCGAGGACGGCGAGACGGTGAGCATCAGCTTCCTGGGAGCCGAGAGCGCGATCGCCGTCTGGCTCAACGGGCGCTACCTCGGGTACGCCACCGACAGCTTCACCCCGTCGGAGTTCGACGTGACCGGTGCCCTGGTCCAGGGGGAGAACAAGCTCGCCGCGCAGGTGTTCAAGTTCTCGAGCGGCTCGTGGCTCGAGGACCAGGACTTCTTCCGGTTCTCCGGGCTGTTCCGCGACGTCGTCGTCCACCGGCGTCCGTCCGCGCACGTGGAAGACCTCCGCGTCGACGTCCACCTCGCCCACGACGACGCGACCGCTGACATCGGGCTGCGCGTCGACCTGCGCGGGGAGGGGAGCGTTCGGGCGCGCCTGGTCGGAGTCGGAGACCTCGAGGACCGCGGCGACGGCGGCTTCGGCATCCGTCTCGAGAATCCCCGGCTGTGGAGCCCCGAGGATCCGTGGCTCTACGAGATCGAGCTCGAGGTGCGGGACGCCGCGGCCGACGCGGTCGAGGTCGTCCTGCAGCGCGTCGGCGTGCGGCGCTTCGCGATCGAGGAGGGGCTGCTGAAGCTCAACGGGCGGCGCGTCGTCTTCTTCGGGGTGAACCGGCACGAGTTCGGCCTCGCCGGGCGCGTGCAGACCGCGGCCGAGATCGAGGCGGATCTGCTCGCGCTCAAGGCGGTCGGCGTGAACGCCGTCCGCACCAGCCACTACCCGAACAGCACCGTGTTCTACGAGCTCGCCGACAGGCACGGGCTGATGGTCATCGACGAGATGAACCTCGAGAGCCACGGCGTGTGGGACCGCATCCGCAAGCTCGGGGCGCCCATCGAGGACGCCGTTCCCGGCGACCGCCCGGAATGGCTGCCGGCGCTGCTCGACCGCGCCGCGAGCATGTACGAGCGCGACAAGAACCACCCGAGCGTCGTGATGTGGTCGCTGGGCAACGAGTCGTTCGGCGGGACGAATCTGCGCGACGTCGCCGCGTACTTCCGCGAGGTCGACAGCCGTCCGGTGCACTACGAGGGCGTGTTCTGGGACCCGCGCTACGAGGAGACGACCGACGTCGCGAGTCAGATGTACACGCCCGCGGCCGAGGTCGAGGAGTATCTGCGCCACCGCCGCGACAAGCCGTTCATCCTGTGCGAGTACGCGCACGCCATGGGCAACTCGTTCGGCGCCGTCGACGAGTACATCGAGCTCGCCTACCGCGAGCCGCTGTTCCAGGGCGGGTTCATCTGGGACTTCGCCGACCAGGCGATCGCGCTCACGGACCGGCACGGCAAGGAGTACTTCGGCTACGGCGGCGACTTCGGAGACTCCCCGAACGACGCCGAGTTCTGCGGCAACGGCATCTTCTTCACGGACCACACGCCGACGCCGAAGCTCCAGGAGGTCGCCTACCTCTACCAGGGCTTGCGCATCCGCATCGACGACGACGGCTTCACGGTGCACAACCGTCTGCTGTCGACGTCCAGCGCCGCGTACCGCTGCGTCGTGACGCTCTCGCGCGAGGGGCGGATGCTGCGCCGCGAAGAGGTCGAGACCGGCATCGCCGCCGGCGAGACGGGTCGCGTCGCCCTTCCCGTCGTGGTCCCCGCCGAGCCCGGCGAGTACGCGATCGACGTGTCGTTCCGCCTGAGGGCGGCGACGGCGTGGGCTCCGGAAGGACACGAGGTCGCCCACGAGCAGCGCGTCGTCCCGGTCGGATCGCCGCCCGCGCGGGTCGCTGCGCCGGCGCCCGAGCTCATCCGGGGCGCGCACAACATCGGAGTGCGCGGTCCCGGATTCAGCGCGCTGTTCTCGACGCTGTACGGCGGGCTCACCTCCTACCGGTTCGGCATGACGTCGGACGGCGGGCGGGAGCTTCTGACCGGGATGCCGCGGCCGCACTTCTGGCACGCGCCGACGTCGAACGAGCGCGGCTGGGAGGCGCCCTTCGAGGACGGCCAGTGGCTGCTCGCCAGCCGCTACGGGCGCGTGCGCGAGCCGCTGACCCGCACGCGGGTGGAGACCGACGAGACCGCCGTGACGGTGACGTACGAGTACGAGCTGCCGACGCGGCCGGCGACGACCTGCGACGTCTCGTACCGCGTCGACGGGTCGGGTCGCGTCGAGGTGACGCAGACCCTGCACCTGGTCGAGGGCCTGCCGAGCCTGCCCGAGTTCGGGATGCTGCTCACCACGCTGCCGGAGTTCCGCCGGCTGCGCTGGTACGGCGACGGCCCGGAGGAGTGCTACATCGACCGCCGCGGCGGGGCGCGCCTGAGCGTGTACGATCGCGACGTGACGACGGAGCTCACCCCGTACCTGCGTCCGCAGGAGGCGGGAAGCCGCACGGGGGTGCGGTGGGCCGAGGTCACGGACGGCAGGGGAGCGGGGCTGCGCGTCGAGTCCGACGGCGCCATGGAGTTCTCGGCCCTGCCGTGGACGCCCGACGAAGTGGAGAACGCCCTGCACCACACCGAGCTCCCGCCGATCCACCGCACCGTCCTGCGGCCGGCGCTCATGCGGCGCGGCGTGGGCGGCGACGACTCGTGGGGTGCGCGCACGCTGGCGCAGTATCGCCTCCCCACCACCGGCGACCTCGTGTTCGACTTCGCGTTCCGAGGGATCTGAGAGTGCAGGAACGCCGCACCTCCCTGCGGGACGTTGCGCAGGCCGTCGGCGTCTCCGTGCAGACGGTCTCGCGCGTCGCGAACGGCGAGCCCAACGTGGCGCCCGAGAAGCGCGAGCTGGTCCTCGCGAAGATGCGCGAGCTGGGCTACCGGCCCAATGCGGCGGCGCGTGCGATCCGGCGGGGGTCCTTCCGCACGGTCGGCGTCGTCTACCACAGCCTCCATTCCGTGGGCACGCATCGCTCGCTGGAGGAGATCTCCGAGCGGGCCGCCGAGAGCGGCTATGCGACGACGCTCATGCCGTTGGCCGCCTCCTCCGGGCAGGCGGCCAACGGCGCGTTCACGCGCCTGGGCGAGATGGCGGTCGACGTGCTCATCGTCATCCTGCCCGCGCCGTTCGGGGTCGACGAGGCGCTGCAGCTTCCCGAGGGAGTGCCGGCGGTGATCCTCGGGCCGCCCCTCGTGGAGGGCGTCGCGACCGTCGACTTCGATCAGCTCGTCGGCGCGCGCCAGGCCGTCCGCTACCTGCTCGACCTGGGCCACCGCACGGTGCATCACATCACCGGACCGCCGGGCTCGTTCTCCGCCGCATCCCGGCTCGACGCCTGGCGGGACGTGCTGACGCAGGAGGGCCGTGCCCTTCCCGCGACGCGGCCCGGCGACTGGAGCCCGCGCTCGGGCTACCACGCGATGCGGCAGCTGCTCGCCGAGGAGCGACCCACCGCCGTCTTCGCCGCGAACGACCAGATGGCGCTGGGCGCCTACCGCGCGATCATCGAGGCCGGCCTCCGGATCCCCGAGGACGTCTCGGTCCTGGGATTCGACGACATCGACGAGGCGGAGATGTTCGCGCCGCCCCTCACCACGGTGCGCCAGGACTGGGGGCTGCTCGGCCGCGAGTCGCTGCGCGTCGCGCTCGAGATGGAAGGCGGCGCGCCACCCGAGCACGTCGACCTGGCGACCCAGCTGGTGCTGCGCGCCTCCACTGCCGCGCCCGCGGGCTGAGCGGCCCGGGGCTCAGATCAGGCCGAGGCGGCGGAACGCGTTCGCGATCCCGTCGTCGAGCACGTCCGTCGTGACGAAGTCGGCGAGCTCCTTGAGCTCGGGCCGCGCGTTTCCCATCGCGACCGAGACGCCGCACACCTGGAACATCTCGATGTCGTTCCAGCTGTCGCCGATGGCGACGGCGTCCGCGGCCGCCATGCCGAGACGGGCGAGCAGCAGCTCGATCGCCGAGCCCTTGGTCGTCTCGCGCTCGCTGATCTCGCCGTTCGAGCCGCCGGGCAGCGGCATGCTCCCCGGCACGATCAGGAACTCGTCGCCGAGGTCCTCGCGCAGCTCCTCGAGACCCTCCGGGTGGTCGCTGACGAACACGGCCTTGTCGATGCGCGTCAGGTCGGCCTCGTCGACGCTCGGGAAGGTGCGCTGCGCGAGACCCACGAGCGAGTCCTCGGGCCGCACCTTCTCGCCCGCCGCCTCACGCGCCTCGAGCGCGGCCGCGTAGTCGCGCATCAGCTCGGCCATGTCGTCGCTCGCGTAGACGGCATCACGGGTCTGCAGGAAGTAGCGGATGCCGCGGCTGCGCAGCGCCGTCAGCATGCGGTCCGTCGCCTCCGGCGACAGCGGGCGGTCGACGACCACCTCCCCGTCGGACACGACGAGCGCACCCGAGTTCGTGACCGCGCCGTCGAAGCCGATCTCGGCGACGTCCGGATGGATGTCGGAGGCCGACCTCCCGGTGCTCAGGTAGACGAGGTGCCCCGCTTCGCGGACCGCGCGGATGGCCGGACCGGTCGACGGCGACACGTGCGAGCCGTGCTCGAGGATCGTGCCGTCGACGTCGAGGAAGATGATGCGCCGGCGGTCGGCAGCAGGCGGGGTCGAGGCATCCGTCATGTCAGTGCTTGTTCCCGGTGAAGAGGAGGATGCCGCCGAGGCCGATCATGAGGCCGCCCCCGGTGGCCGACAGGGTGGAGATGCGCTTCGGAGAGCGCCCGAACCATTCGCGCGCGCCCGCCGCGATGAGCGCCCAGATGCCGTCGGAGATGAGCGCGATGACGAAGAACACGAGTCCGAGCTCGATCATCTGCAGCGGGACCATGCCGGCGCTCAGGTCGACGAACTGGGGGAGCACGGCGACGAAGAACGCGATCGTCTTCGGGTTCGTGATGCCGACGACGAACCCCTCGCCGAGCTGGCGCCAGGCCGAGCGGGGGAGTGCTCCGCCGTTCGCCTCCGCGGCGGCGCGATGGCGGTGCCGGATCGCCTGCACGCCGAGGTACATGAGATAGAGGGCACCGGCGACCTTGACGATCGTGAACAGCACGACCGACTGCGCGACGACGCCCCCCACGCCGATGGCGACGAGGCCGATGATCGGCAGCAGGCCGAGGGCGTTGCCGAGCACGCTGAGCAGCCCGCCGATGCGGCCGAGGGCGAGCGCGCGCCCGATCGTGAACAGCACGCTCGGGCCCGGGATCACGATCAGGACGAGGGCGGCGAGCGTGAAGGCGAGAAGGTTCTCGACGGGGACCACGAGACGACGATAGCCCGACGCTGCGACACGCGCGGTGCTGCAGCATCCGTTCCCGGCGGCATCGGGCTTCGTCCAGACGGGTCCGCGTACCCTGGAGCACATGACCGATTCGCCTGTTCGCACGACGAAACCCCGCCAGGTGCGTCCGGCGACCGAGGGA
The DNA here is from genome assembly GCF_042793475.1 of Microbacterium sp. NPDC056569. Taxonomy (NCBI): domain Bacteria; kingdom Bacillati; phylum Actinomycetota; class Actinomycetes; order Micrococcales; family Microbacteriaceae; genus Microbacterium; species Microbacterium sp. NPDC056569. Next base: position 7,626 of record NZ_JBHTUV010000006.1, read on the forward strand.
TGGACGCAGAAGAAGGATGCCGAGGGGCGGCCCCTCCTCCAGTTCGCGAGTCCGAAGCGCGGCAAGCCGCCGGTGCACCTGGCGGACTTCACCCCCGAGCAGCGCGTGGAGAAGGTCAAGGAGCTCGGGCTTCCCGGCTTCCGGGCGAAGCAGCTCGAGAAGCACTACTTCCAGCACTGGACCCACAACCCCGCCGACATGACGGACCTCCCCGCCGACGGCCGCGAGGAGTTCGTGCACGGCATGCTGCCGGCCCTCCTCACCGAGGTGCGACGCCTCGAGACCGACCGGGGCGACACCATCAAGTTCCTGTGGAAGCTGCACGACGGCGCGCTCGTCGAGTCCGTGCTCATGCGCTACCCCGGCCGCATCACGCTGTGCGTCTCGTCGCAGGCCGGCTGCGGCATGAACTGCCCCTTCTGCGCCACCGGGCAGGCGGGCCTCACCCGCAACATGTCGGCCGGCGAGATCGTCGAGCAGGTCGTGCGCGCCAACCGCCTCATCGCCGACGGCGGCCTCGGCGGCAAGAAGAAGGACGACAACTCCGCCGAGCGGGTGTCGAACATCGTCTTCATGGGCATGGGCGAGCCGCTCGCGAACTACGCGCGCGTCATGCAGGCGGTGCGCGTGATGACCGACAAGCAGCACGGCCTCGGCATGAGCGCGCGCGGCATCACGGTCTCGACCGTCGGTCTCGTGCCGGCGATCACGAAGCTCGCGCAGGAGGACATCCCGGTCACGTTCGCCCTGTCGCTGCACGCGCCCGACGACAAGCTGCGCGACGAGCTCATCCCGGTCAACTCGCGCTGGAAGGTCGATGAGGCGCTCGACGCCGCGCGTGCGTACTTCGACAAGACCGGGCGCCGCGTGTCGATCGAGTACGCCCTCATCAAGGACATGAACGACCACGGCTGGCGCGCCGACCTCCTCGCCGAGAAGCTGAACGCGCGCGGCCGCGGGTGGGTGCATGTGAACCCGATCCCGCTGAACCCGACGCCCGGCTCGATCTGGACCGCGTCCGAGGTCGCCGTGCAGAACGAGTTCGTGCGCCGCCTCAACGACGCCGGCATCCCGACGACCCTCCGCGACACCCGCGGCAAGGAGATCGACGGCGCCTGCGGCCAGCTCGTCGCCACCGAGGAGGACGAGGCGGTCGCCGCCGTCACCCCGCTCGAGGACTGAGATCCCGGATGCCGCGGGCACGCGGCATCCGTCCTCTCACACGCCTCTAATACACCTGCCGCACAGGTAGCCCCCTCTAGGGTGTGCGGATGTCTTCTTACTCCGCACACCGGCCGGGCCGGTTCGGCTCCGACGGCCGGATCGAGTTCGAGACGGACGGCGAGCAGACCGAGGATCTGTACCTCGATGACGTGCGCGCGCAGCAGGCGGCCGGGGAGCCCGGGGACGATCGCGTCGACGACGGCCCCGAGGACCCGTTCCCCGTGACGCGCGACCTGCTCGAGGACGCACTGGCGATGAACCCGACCCGGCCGGTGGCCGTGGCCGAGCCGGTGGCGGAGCGCGAGGCGACGATCGGCGAGTGGGGTGCGATCGATGAGCCGCGGCACGACGAGCCCGTCGCCGACGAACCTGTGGTCGCGGGGCAGCCGGAGGCGGCAGCATCCGTTCCTCCCGTGCGGGCGAAGCGCGCGAAGCGTCCGCGTCGAGAGCGGACCTCGGGATGGCGCAAGCTCGCGATCCTCGGCGGTGCGGACGGATCGGTGCTCGACGAGGTGCCGACCGAGACACCGCGCTTCGTGCAGATGTTCTTCGTGATCGCGGGCACCGCGCTCATCTCGGCGATCTCCATGTACTTCGCGCTCACCACCGGCGTGCAGATCGTCGCGTGGGGCGCGCTGCCGCTCGCGATCGTGTGGGCGCTCATCATCTTCAACCTCGACCGGTTCCTCACCTCGACGATGCGCTCCTCGCAGAGCATCGGACGGCTGATCGCGCTCGCCATCCCTCGCGTCATCATGGCCGCGGTCATCGGCATCGTCGTGGCCGAGCCGCTCGTGCTGCAGATCTTCCACAACGACATCGCGCGCGAGGTCAACGCGACGAACATCACGCAGGCGCAGTCGGATCAGGACGCCGTCACCGCCGGGCCCGAGAAGCAGGCGCTGGATGCCGCGAGCGAGCGTGTCGCGGCCCTCGAGAGCCAGGCCGCGAGCGGCGTCGTGGCGGGCGCCGACACGACGTCGGCGTCGGCGGCGTCGGCGCAGCAGACCGTGGACGACCTCACCGCGAAGCTGGCCGCGCAGCAGCAGGTCATCGACCAGGCGCGCGCGATCTACCAGTGCGAGCTCACCGGACAGGGCGCGGGCGAGGTGCCCGGCTGCAGCGGCGTCGCGGGTGAGGGGGCGAGCTCGGATGCCGCCGAGGCGCAGCTCGCGGCGGCCCAGTCGGCGTACGACGACCTCAACTCGCAGCTGACGGCGGCGCAGGCGGACCTCGCCGGTGCGCAGGCGGCGGGCACCGCCGACGCGAGCGCCTCGGAGGAGGTCAACAAGCAGCAGGCGAAGGACGAGCTGCCCGGAGCGCGCGAGCAGTACCAGGCGGCGCTCGCCGCCTACGACGCGCGCGCGGCGGAGATCGCGAGCGGCAACTCCGGTGCGGTGGGCCTGCTGAGCCAGATCAGGGGGCTCGAGCGGCTGTCGGAGCGCGAGCCGACGCTCGCGTGGGCGCACTGGCTCATCGCCGGGCTGTTCTTCATGATCGAGCTGCTCCCCGTGCTGGTGAAGGTGCTCACGAGCTGGGGCGAGCCCTCGCTCTACGAGAAGGCCGACGCGCTGCGCCGCCAGGTCGCGCTCGACCGCGTGACCGCGCGCAGCTGGCGCGAGCGGGCCGGCATCGCGCAGGGCGCGGAGGCGTAGCGGCAGCATCCGTCTCCCCTTTCGCGAGTCGGGAGGGCGAGACGTGGGAGCGGTCTCGCGCGTCGCGATATATCGTGTTAGAGTGACCGGCGGGTCGCCGCTGGGAGGCGGCCACGCCTCCCCGTTCCGCCCTCAGTGAACGGGACTGCCGCGATGTCGGCGGCCCGTGCGAAGGTGGGTCGGCACCCTCAGATCCGCAGAGGCGGAGCCTTGCCATGGCTTCGCCGCGTCCGGGAGAACCTCGTGCTGGCAAGAATCCTCGTCCGATATCTGAAACCGTCCGGCTGGCTGCTGCTCGGCGTGCTGCTGTTCCAGTCGGCATCCGCCCTGGCTTCGCTGTACCTGCCCAGCCTCAACGCCGACATCATCGACAACGGCGTCTCGAAGGGCGACACCGAATACATCTGGCGCACCGGCATCGTCATGCTGACGGTGTCGCTGGGCCAGATCGTCGCGTCGATCATCGCGACCTACTTCGCCGCACGCGCCGCGATGAGACTCGGCCGCGACATCCGCGACGACATCTTCGAGCGCGTCTCGGGCTTCTCCGAGCGCGAGGTCACCGGCTTCGGTGCGGGCTCCCTCATAACCCGCAACACGAACGACGTGCAGCAGGTGCAGATGCTCGCGATGATGGCCGCGACGTTCCTCGTCACGGCCCCGCTGCTCGCGATCGGCGGCATCGTGCTCGCGATCGAGCAGGCCGCGAGCCTCGCGTGGATCATCGCGATCGCCGTGCCGGTGCTCCTCGTGGTCGCCGGGTTGCTGATCGCCCGCATGGTTCCGCTGTTCCGCAGCTACCAGGGCAAGCTCGACGGCGTGAACCGCGTGATGCGGGAGCAGCTCACCGGCATCCGCGTCATCCGCGCGTTCGTCCGCGAGCCCATCGAAGAGGAGCGCTTCCGCGAGGCCAACACCGACATCATGATCGTCGGGCGCAAGGTCGGCTCGCTGTTCGTGGTGCTCTTCCCCGCGGTCATGCTGATCCTCAACGTCACCGTGATCGGCGTGATCTGGTTCGGCGGCATGCAGGTCGACAGCGGCGAGATCCAGATCGGCACGCTCTTCGCCTTCATGCAGTACGCCATGATCATCCTCTCGGGCGTGATGATGGCGAGCTTCATGACGCTGATGATCCCGCGCGCCGCGGTGTCGGCCGAGCGCGTCGGCGAGGTCCTCGCCACGCACTCGTCGCTCGAGCGCCCGGCCGACGCCGTCGCCGCGTTCCCGTCGCCGGGCACCGTGGAGTTCCGGGACGTCGCGTTCACCTACCCCGGCGCCGAGCACCCGATCCTCTCGGGCATCAGCTTCCACGCCGAGGCCGGCGAGACGGTCGCCATCGTCGGCTCGACCGGCGCCGGCAAGACCACGCTCGTGTCGCTCATCCCGCGCCTGTTCGACGTCACCGACGGCGTCGTCGAGGTCGGCGGCGTCGACGTGCGCCGCGCCGACCTCGACGCGCTGTGGAGCACGATCGGACTGGTTCCGCAGCGCCCGTTCCTGTTCTCGGGCACGATCGCGTCGAACCTGCGGTTCGGCCGCGAGGACGCGACGGACGCCGAGCTCTGGCGCGCGCTCGAGATCGCCCAGGCGAGCGACTTCGTGAGCCAGATGGACGCCGGCCTGGACGCGCCGATCGCCCAGGGCGGCACCAACGTGTCGGGCGGGCAGCGGCAGCGGCTCGCGATCGCGCGGGCCATCGTCCACCAGCCGCGCGTGCTGGTCTTCGACGACTCGTTCTCGGCGCTCGACCTCACCACCGATGCGCGGCTGAGACAGGCGCTGTGGCGGGAGCTTCCCGACGTCACCAAGATCGTCGTCGCCCAGCGCGTCTCGACGATCACCGACGCCGACCGCATCGTCGTCCTCGACGACGGCGGCATCGTGGGGATCGGCACGCACGAGCAGCTGCTCGAGACGAGCCAGACCTACCGCGAGATCGTCGAATCCCAGCTCGGAGCGGAGGTCGCCCGATGAGCGGCGAACAGCAGTCCAGCGCTGAACAGCAGTCGAAGGCCGAGAAGGCCACCCGCCGGCGCGTGCGCCAGGCCGTCGCGGAGCTCAGCGCCGAGGAGAAGGCCGAGATCGAGCTCGGCGAGCAGGCGCGCATCGCGGCCGACGACTGGAGCGGCGCCGTCGCCCCGGGCAAGGCCGCGCACTTCTGGCCCGCCTTCCGCCGGCTGATCGGGCTGCTGCGCCCGAACGCGTGGGCGTTCGTCTTCGTGTCGATCCTCGGCTCGATCGGCGTCGTGCTCGCGGTGCTGTCGCCCAAGGTGCTCGGCGAGGCGACCAACATCCTCTTCGAGGGTGTGGTGTCGTCGATGGCGCCCGCCGGCATGACCAAGGAGCAGGTCGTCCAGGGGCTCGAGGCCTCGGGGCAGCAGGACCTCGCCAACATCGTCTCGGCGATGGAGAACTTCGTGCCGGGCGCGGGCGTCGACTTCATGGCGCTCAGCCGCGTGCTGCTCATCGTGCTCGGGCTGTACTTCGCGTCCTCGCTGCTGATGTGGCTGCAGGGCTACGTGATCAACGTGATCATGGTGCGCGTCATGTGGCGCCTGCGCGAACAGGTCGAGGCGAAGATCAACCGCCTGCCGCTGCGCTACTTCGACCGCGTGCAGCGCGGCGAGCTGATCTCGCGGGTCACGAACGACATCGACAACATCACGCAGATGATGCAGCAGTCGCTGTCGCAGGCGCTGACGAGCGTGCTCACCGTCATCGGCGTGCTCATCATGATGCTGACGATCTCGTGGCAGCTGACGCTCGTGGTGCTGGTGAGCTTCCCGCTCATGGGCATCCTGTTCGGCGTCATCGGGCCGCGCTCGCAGAAGGCGTTCGGCATCCAATGGCGCAAGGTCGGCCGCCTCAACGCGCGCGTCGAGGAGTCGTTCTCCGGCCACGCGCTGGTCAAGGTCTTCGGCCGGGAGCAGGCGTCGCGCGAGGCGTTCCGCGAAGAGAACGAGGAGCTCTACCAGGCCTCGTTCAAGGCGCAGTTCCTGTCGAACATCATGATGCCCGCGATGATGTTCATCGGGAACCTGACCTACGTCGGCATCGCGGTCTTCGGTGCGCTGATGGTCGCCGGGGGGCAGCTGCGGCTCGGCGACGTGCAGGCGTTCATCCAGTACTCGCAGCAGTTCACCCAGCCGCTGGCAGAGCTCGGCGGCATGGCCGCCGTCGTGCAGTCGGGCACCGCTTCGGCCGAGCGCGTGTTCGAGCTGCTGGACGAGCCCGAGCAGGAGCCCGACGCCGAGGACGCCCCCGCGCTGGTCGAGGGCGACGGCACCATCGAATTCCAGGACGTCGCCTTCTCGTACTCGGCCGACCGGCCGCTCATCCACGACCTGTCGTTCCGGGTCGAGCCCGGCCAGACGGTCGCGATCGTGGGTCCGACGGGTGCCGGCAAGACGACGCTGGTGAACCTGCTGATGCGCTTCTACGAGCTCGACGGCGGCCGGATCCTCCTCAACGGGCAGAACATCGCCGAGCTCACGCGACGCGACATCCGCGCGCAGACCGGCATGGTGCTGCAGGACCCGTGGCTGTTCGCCGGCACGATCCGCGAGAACGTCCGCTACGGCCGCGCCGACGCCACCGACGACGAGATCCTCGCCGCCGCCCGGGCGACGTACGTCGACCGGTTCGTGCACTCGCTGCCCGACGGATACGACACGCTCCTCGACGAGGACGCGTCGAACATCTCGGCCGGCGAGAAGCAGCTCATCACGATCGCGCGCGCGTTCGTGGCGCAGCCCTCGGTGCTGATCCTCGACGAGGCGACGAGCTCCGTCGACACCCGCACCGAGCTGCTGCTGCAGCACGCGATGGCCGCCCTGCGCGAGGGACGCACGTCCTTCGTGATCGCGCACCGCCTGTCGACCATCCGCGACGCCGATCTCATCCTCGTGATGGAGAACGGCGGGATCGTCGAGAAGGGCACCCACGACGACCTCATCGCGGCCAAGGGCGCGTACTTCCGTCTGTACAACTCGCAGTTCGAGCAGGCCGCAGCCGATCTCGACGAGGAGGCGCGCGCCCTCGCCATCGACGCGGAGTCCGGCGAGCCCGCCGGGGCGGCGGACGACGCGGTGGAGGACGAGACCGCACCGGTCGTGTGACGAGATGACGCCGCCCGTCCCGACGTGACCGCCGGGGCGGGTAGCGTTTTCTCATGGTCAATTACCGGTACCTCGGAAACAGCGGTCTCAAGGTCAGCGAGATCACCTACGGCAACTGGGTCACCCACGGCTCGCAGGTCGACGACTCCGCCGCCATCGCGACGGTCCACGCGGCGCTCGACGCCGGCATCACCACGTTCGACACCGCCGACGTCTACGCCAACACGGCCGCCGAGGAGGTCCTCGGCAAGGCGCTGTCCGGTCAGCGCCGCGAATCCCTCGAGATCTTCACCAAGGTCTACTTCCCGACCGGCCCGCAGGGGCCCAACGACACCGGTCTCAGCCGCAAGCACATCTTCGAGTCCATCAACGGGTCGCTGAAGCGTCTCGGCACCGACTATGTCGACCTCTACCAGGCGCACCGGTTCGACTACGAGACGCCGCTCGAAGAGACGTTCCAGGCGTTCGCCGACGTCGTGCGCCAGGGCAAGGCCCTCTACATCGGCGTCTCGGAGTGGACCGCCGAGCAGCTGCGCGAGGGACACGCCCTCGCCAAGAGCTACGGCGTGCAGCTCATCTCCAACCAGCCGCAGTACTCGGCGCTGTGGCGCGTCATCGAGGGCAAGGTCGTGCCCGCGTCGGAGGAGCTCGGCATCTCGCAGATCGTGTGGTCGCCGATGGCGCAGGGCGTCCTGTCGGGCAAGTACCTGCCCGGCCAGCCCGTTCCCGAGGGCTCGCGCGCGACCGACGACAAGAGCGGTGCGCGCTTCATCCAGTCGTTCCTCCGCGACGAGGTGCTCGAAGCGGTGCAGCGCCTGAAGCCCGTCGCAGAGCAGGCGGACCTGTCGATGCCGCAGCTCGCCATCGCGTGGGTGCTGCAGAACAAGAACGTCGCGTCGGCGCTGGTCGGGGCATCCCGTCCCGAGCAGCTGGCCGAGACGGTGAAGGCCTCGGGCGTCGTGCTCGACGCCGACACCCTCGCGGCGGTCGACGCCGCCCTCGGCGACGTCGTGTTCAGCGATCCCGAGGACACCTACACGGTCTCGCCCAAGACCCGTATCGTCTGAGCCGTGATCACCAGCGCCGGCATCCTGCTCTACCGGGTCGCGCCAGAACCTGAGGTGCTCATCGCGCACATGGGCGGGCCGTTCTGGGCGAGCAAGGATGCCGGCGCGTGGTCTGTCCCGAAGGGCGAGTTCGTCGAGGGGGAGGAGGGCGCGCTGGATGCTGCGCGCCGCGAGTTCCGCGAAGAGCTCGGCATCGATCCGCCTGAGCCGCCCTACGCCGAGCTCGGCACGTTCGCGTACTCGTCGGGCAAGCGCGTGACGGTGTTCGTCGCCGACGGCACGGGGTTCTCGCTCGACGGGCTCGAGTTCGGCGAGTTCGAGCTGGAGTGGCCGCCGCGCTCCGGGAAGACGGCGAGCTTCCCCGAGGTCGACCGCGTCGAGTGGGCCGACCTCGATGCCGCACGCGAACGCCTGGTGAAGGGCCAGCGTCCGGCGATCGACGCCCTCGAGCGCCATCTCGCCGACGCCGCCTCCTCCGTCTGACCCGGCCCCACCCCGCCGCATTTCCGCGAGAGTGCAGCGGGCGGACGAGAGGGTGGTTGGTTTCCCTCCCTCTCGGCCACCAGCTGTTCTCTCGCGGGGTCTTGTGGGGGATGGGCGGGCGGCGGAGACTGACCGGGTCCGGCCCGAACGAGGGAGATCCATGGCTCACGGCGACATCACTCACATCGACATCCCGGTCAGTGACCTCAAGGACGGCGCCGAGTTCTACTCCGGCCTCTTCGGCTGGCAGATCGCGGAGGTGCCGGGCTTCGAGGGCTACCCCATGTGGCGGGCTCCGAACGGGATCTCGGGCGGCGGACTGGGGCTGCGCGAGGAAGGCTTCACGAACACGCGCTCCTACGTCGAGGTGGACTCCATCGACGACACGGTGGCGAAGGCGAACGCATCCGGCGGCAGCCTCGTGCGGGAGAAGGCCGAGATCACGCCGACGAGCTGGTGGGCGGTCATCGCCGACCCCGACGGCAACCAGATCGGCCTCTTCGAAGGCACGATGGCGGGCTGAGCCCTCTACTGCCGCAGTTTCCTGCGATCGCGCCGCAAATCGGTGCAACGGTTGCAGGAAAGTGCAGCAATTGCGCGCCCGAGCCGCTTGAGGCTGGCCCCGGGCCCTCAGCGCCCGTTCTTCGGGCGTGCCGAGACGTCGATGCGGTCCTGCGCGCCCAGCGACGACCACGCGCTCGCGGTGCCCTTCGCGGCATGCTCCGACGCGCGCACCGCGCGCTCGTCCGCCCAGGCGTTGAGCACGTGGCCGGAGTGGCCCCGCACGTGCTCGAGCTCGACGTCGGGCAGGCCGGCGGCGCGCCTCGCATCGCGCGCCGCGATGAGCTGCTCGAGGATGTCGACGTTCTTCGTCGGCGCGCCCGTCGAGGTCTTCCAGCCGCGGCGGCGGTGGCCGTCCATCCACTTCGTGTACGTGTCGATCGCGTACTTCGAGTCGGCCTGCACGACCAGGTTCGCGACGTCGGCGTGGTCCTCGATGGCCTTCAGCAGCCCGGTCAGCTCGCCGATGTTGTTCGTTCCCGAGGGGATCGACCCGGCGGCCCAGTGCCCGTCCTCCCCGACCCAGGCCCAGCCCGTCGGTCCGGGGTTGCCCTTGCAGGCTCCGTCGGTGGCAACGATGTAGCGGGGCGCGTCGGTCACTCGGGCAAGGCTACCCGCCCGCCGCGGCCTCGCCGCCCGCCCCCGGCCCCGATCCTTCGCCGCCGGGCGCGCCTGGCGCGTCGCGCCCCGCGCGCCACTCGGCGGCGAGCTGCGGCATCCGTTCCGCGAGATACCGCAAGAAGTCGGCGATCTCGTGCGCCCGCGCGGCCGAGGCGGGTGCCGTGGGGTTCTCGTCGGCGATGCGGTCGAGCGAGGCCGCGAGTGTGCTGTAGAGGGGCGCGTTCGCCGCGATCATGCCCGACCACGAGTCCTCTGCGAGGTCGTACCGGTCGCGGCGGTCGCCCGGGCGCGAGAGCCGGTGGATGAGCCGCATCGAGACGAGGTAGCGCACGGCCCCCGAGACCGCGGCGGCCGAGACGCCGAGGCGGTCGGCGAGGTCGGCGGCGGTGTACCCCTCGTCGGGCGATCCGGCGAGGGCCATCATGACCCGCGCCGGCATGCGCGGCATGCCCACGGCGGTGAGCATCGCGGCCGCCTGCTCGGCCGCCTCGGCGCCGGGGTGCTCGTTCGTCATCGCACCGCTCATCCCGCCGAGGCCAGTTCGCGCCGGCGCATGAAGGCGAGAGCGGTGCCGACCCCCACCGCCGTCGCCGGCACCAGCCACCACAGCCCTCGCAGATCGACGTCGTCACCGTCGACGAGCGGCGCCACCGCGATGGGCGACAGGTGCACCAGCCACTCGGGGAACTGGAACAGGGGCCCGAAGAGTCCCAGCATCATGCCGAGCAGCACGAGGGACCAGCCCAGTGCGATCGTCGCGCGCGGCACCAGCACGAACGCGAGCGCGGTGACGGCGAGGAAGACGGATGCTGCCGCCACCTGCCCCGCGCCGGTCACGAGCACCGTCCGCATGAGCGCCCAGTCGCCGTCCTGGCCCGCCAGTCCCAGCGCAGCCCCGCCGATCGCCGCGGCGACGACGAGGACGATGCCGATGAGGGCGATGACGAGGTAGTCGGCGAGCCACCGCACGCGCCCGACCGGTGCGGCAAGGAGCGGCTCGGCCGTGCCGTGCGCCTCCTCCTGCCGTGCCCGGCACACGATCTGCACGGCGCAGCACGCCGCGAGCACGCCGAGCATGGTGAAGAAGGTGGTGATCGTGCCCTGCTCGACACTGCCGTCGCCCGAGATCTGCCGCAGGATGTCTTCGACGGCGGGGTTGGAGGCGCCCACCTCCTGGACGATCGACGCGAGCGAGGTCGACAGCATCCCGGTGAGGAGTCCTCCGACGGTCCAGCCGAGCACCGCGCCGCGGGTGAGCCGCCACACCAGGCCACCGGGGGTGGACAGGACCGGCGAGGCCGCTGCGCGCCCGAGCCGCTCGGCGACGAAGCTCCCGCCGAGGTCGCGGGCCGAGACGAGCACCCCCGACACGACCGCCAGCACGACCCCGACGCCCAGGCACAGCAGTACCGGCCACCAGAGGTTCTCGTCGAACGCCCGCGTGTTCTCACCCCACCCGAACGGCGAGAGCCACGTCATCCACGAGCTCTCCATGCGCGTGAGGTCGTCGCTCGGTGTGCCGACGGCGTTGCCGATGCCGGACACAACGAAGGTGACCACGATGGTCCACACAGCCGCCGAGTTGGCGCCGCGCGAGGTCCGCAGGAGCTGAGCGCTGAAGAGCCCGACGCCGAGGAAGGTCACGCCGACGGCACCCGTCGCGGCACCTGCCAGCACCGAACCCTCGAGATCGAGCCCGACCGCGAGGAACGCCGCCGCGGTGAGCGCCGCCAGCAGCGTGTTCGCGAGCAGGCCGTGCAGCGCGGTGGCGAGGAACGGCAGGGTGCGCGCCGCAGGCGAGGCGGCGACGAGCTCGGCGCGGCCGGCCTCCTCGTCGCCGCGGGTGTGGCGGACCGCGAGGAAGGTGCTCATGAACGCGGCGAGCATCGCCAGCCACGGGAAGATCAGGAACACCATGAACGCACCCTCGGCGGCTCCCGACGGAAGGCCGCGGAAGAGCAGGATCACGGGGTTGGCGAGCGCGGCGGCCAGCAGGGAGGTGCGGTCCTGCTCGGTTCCGTAGGCATCGCTGACCCCGACGAACGACGCGTACGCGAGCAGCGCGGTGCCCGCCGCCCACAGCAGCACCTGGAGCCAGTCGCGTCGGGCGCGCTGGCCCATCAGCGCGACGAGGCGCTTCATCGTTCCTGCCCGTTGCCCTCGAGCGCGACGAGGTCGTCGCCGTAGTGCCGCAGGAACAGCTCCTCGAGCGAAGGCGGCGCGACCCGCAGGCCGGCGACGTTCCGGGCGGCCAGCTCCGGAAGCATCCCGGCGACCGCGTCGCTGTCGACCGTGAAGCGCACCCGTCCGTCATCGGCCACGACGTCGTGGGCCGCCGCGATGCCGGCTGCGGCCGCAGCATCCGTCCCCTCGAACGACACCTCCGTGCGCGTGAGGTGACGGAGGTCCGCGAGCGTGCCCGACTCGACCACGCGTCCGGCGCGGATGATCGAGACGCGGTCGCACAGCTGCTCGACCTCGGAGAGGATGTGGCTCGACAGGAGCACCGTCGCGCCGGCGCCTCGCACGCGGGCGATCTCGTGGCGGAACATCACCTCCATGAGCGGGTCGAGGCCGCTCGTCGGCTCGTCGAGGATGTAGAGGTCGGCGGGCACGGCGAAGGCGGCGATGAGCGCGACCTTCTGCCGATTGCCCTTGGAGTACGCGCGGCCCTTCTTGCGCGGATCGAACTGGAACGCCTCGGCGAGACGTTTCTTCTCGGCCGCGTAGGCCTTGTCGTGCCGCGACGCTCCGCGCAGGCGTGCCATGAGGTCGATCGCCTCGCCGCCGGACAGGTTCGGCCACACGCTGACGTCGCCGGGCACGTACGCGATGCGGCGGTGGAGGGCGACGGCGTCGCGCCAGGGATCCTTGCCGAAGACGGATGCTGCGCCCCCGGTCTTGCGCGCGAGCCCCAGCAGGACGCGGATCGTGGTGGACTTGCCGGCGCCGTTGGGGCCGAGGAAGCCGTGCACCTGCCCCTCGTCGACGGCGAGGTCGAGGCCGTCGAGAGCGTGGACGCGGCCGTAGTGCTTGGTGAGGCCCGTCGTGCGGATGACTGTGGTCATGGCGCAGACGCTACGCTCGATTCACAAATTCCTGAATATTCCTCACGCTTTCCTCACGGGTGGAGCCGGGATACGTTCGCGTACATGGCCGCAGGCATCGTCACCACCGACTCGGTCCCGTTCCGCGCGATCCTCGAGGGCCGCTCCGAGGAGGTGCGCGACATCGCCTCGGCCACGCGCGGGCTGATCTTCGACGTCCTGCCGCAGACCGTCGAGGTCGTGTGGCCCGCGCAGCGCAGCTCGGGCTACGGCACGGGCCCGAAGAAGAACTCCGAGCAGTTCGCGTGGATCCTCGCCCACGCGGCGCACGTCGCGCTGGCGTTCCCGTACGGCGCGGAGCTCGACGACCCCGCCGGGCTCCTGGGCGGCACCGGCGCGAGGGTGCGCAACGTGCGGCTCGCCTCACTCGAGGACGTCGCCCGGCCCGAGCTGCGGGCGCTGCTGGAGCACGCGATCGGGCACCGCGTGCCCCCGCCTCCGGTCGAGGTGACCGTCGCCGACTGATCCGCGACGGGCCGCGCCGAACGGCGACCGATCACCGGACGTCAGTCGACGACCGCTCGGAGATCCGCGCAGAAGTCGCGGTCCGCGGTGTCGAACTGACCCTTGCTGTCGCCGCCGAGGAACTCGAGGAACTCCCCGTCGGCGTCGACCAGGATCGTCGCGAAGGTCCGCCCGACATCCTTGAAGAGCTTCCTGCCGTCGTCGTCGTAGTACTGCGTCGGGCCCGTGAACAGGATCGTGATCGTCAGGGTGCCGTCGCCGTTGTCGGCCACACGCTGGTCCTTCTCCTGTCCCTGCCACACGGAGCTGAACACCTTGCCGTTCTCGGTGTTCATCCAGCTCGCTTCACGGCGGATGGTGGATGCGCCGTAGAAGACGCCGTGGCGTTCGACGCCCCGGAAGGTCCCGTGCGCGTCCTCCGTGTAGAGCACGTCATACGGGATGTCGGGGCACCAGTCCTCGTGCTCCTCTTGCTCGATGTGCTCGATGTGCTCGGTCCAGTGGTCGATCTCGGGCGGTGCCGCCACGGCTGCCGGCGCCCCCAGTGCCAGCAGGAGTGCTGCCGATGCGGCGGATGCTGCCGCCAGAGCGCGCGAGTGCTTCATGGTCTTCCCCGCTCTTCCGGGCCCGCCTGGGTGTCGGGCCACCCACCGCGGACGATACTCGCGGGCACTCCCGGCCGACACTGGGCGAACACCGTAGGGTGTGCGGGCGTCGGGGTTTATGTATACCGCGTTGAACAATCTGAGATCTCACATGCCTTGAACGCCCTTTTATGTATACACTGGCCGAGGCGTCGAACGAGGAGGTGGTGCGGATGCGGGCCAGCGATCGTGCCTATGCGACCCTCCTCGACGAGATCCAGTCCGGTGTCCTGCGGCCCGGCGCCGTGCTCGGCGAGGTCGAGCAGGCCGCGCGCCTCGGCGTCAGCCGCACCCCTCTGCGCGAAGCGCTCGGCCGCCTGGCCGGCGACGGACTGGTGGCGCAGCAGTCTCCGCGCGTGACGGTGGTGACGGCGATCGACGCCGACGACATCCGCGAGATCTTCGAGGTGCGCCGCGCCCTCGAGCAGTCCGCCGCGCGGCTCGCCGCGGAGCGGGGCGATGCCGCCGCCTTCGCCGAGCTCGCCCTCGAGTTCGCGCGGGTCGACCTCGACGGCGGCGGGGCGGGCGCCGACGGCCGCGACGCCTACTACGCGCTCATCGCCGACTTCGACCTCGCGCTGGATGCTGCGGTGGCGAACGACTATCTCACCGCCGCGCTGCGAACGGTCCGCACACATCTCGTCAGGGTGCGACGGCTCGCACGCGACAATCCCGCGCGGCTCGCAGCATCCGTCGCCGAGCACCGTCTCATCGCGACGGCGATCGCCGCGCGCGACGCCGACCTCGCCGCGCACGCGACGCACGTGCACCTGCACAACGCCCTGCACAGCATCCTCGAGTCACTCACCGCAGCGGCTCCTGCCGATCTCCACGACTCCGCGCTCGACCTGAAAGGCCAGCCATGACCGTCATCCACCACCTCCGCGTCCACCGCAGCGACGAGAACCTCGCGCGCGAGGGGCAGCTCGCGTGGCACATCGCCGAAGTCGCCGCCGACCCCGTCGAAGTCGACCAGGACGTCGTCGACATGATCATCAACCGCGTCATCGACAACGCGGCGGTGGCCGCAGCATCCCTCACCCGTGCTCCCGTGAGCGCCGCCCGCCAGCAGGCCCTCGACCACGCCGTGTCGGTCGGCGGCTCGGGCGCCACCGTCTTCGGCTGCGCGCTCGACCGCAAGACGAGCCCGGAGTGGGCGGCGTGGGCGAACGGCGTGGCGGTGCGCGAGCTGGACTACCACGACACGTTCCTCGCGGCCGACTACTCGCACCCCGGCGACAACATCCCGCCGATCGTCGCGGTCGCCCAGCACGTCGGCGCCGACGGCGCCGCGCTCGTGCGCGGGCTCGCCACCGGGTACGAGATCCAGATCGACCTGGTGCGGGCGATCAGCCTGCACAAGCACAAGATCGACCACGTCGCGCACCTCGGTCCGTCGGCCGCGGCCGGCATCGGCACACTGCTCGGCCTCGACGTCGAGACGATCTACCAGGCCGTCGGCCAGGCCCTGCACACCACCACCGCCACGCGTCAGTCGCGCAAGGGCGAGATCTCGACGTGGAAGGCGCACGCCCCCGCGTTCGCGGGCAAGATGGCGGTCGAGGCGGTCGACCGCGCGATGCGCGGCGAGACGTCGCCGAGCCCGATCTACGAGGGCGAGGACGGCGTGATCGCGTGGCTGCTCGACGGACCGGATGCCTCGTACGAGGTGCCGCTGCCGGGTCAGGGCGAGCCCAAGCGCGGCATCCTCGACTCGTACACGAAGGAGCACTCGGCCGAATACCAGGCGCAGGCGTGGATCGACCTGGCGCGAAAGCTCCACGGCGAGCACCCGGAGCTCGCGGACCCCGCGAACGTCGAGGCGATCGTGCTGCACACCTCGCACCACACGCACTACGTGATCGGCTCGGGCGCCAACGACCCGCAGAAGTACGACCCGACGGCGTCGCGCGAGACGCTCGACCACTCGATCCCGTACATCTTCGCGGTCGCGCTCCAGGACGGCGGCTGGCACCACGTCGACTCCTACCTCCCGTCGCGAGCCGGCCGGGAGGACACGGTTGCGCTGTGGCACAAGATCACCACCGCCGAAGACGAGGAGTGGACCCGCCGGTACCACTCGGAGGACCCGGACGAGAAGGCGTTCGGCGGCCGCGTCGAGATCCGCCTGACGGGCGGCGAGACCATCGAGGACGAGATCGCCGTCGCCGACGCCCACCCGCTCGGCGCGCGGCCGTTCGTGCGCGAGGACTACGTCCGCAAGTTCCGCCTGCTCGCCGAGCCGGTGCTCTCGGCCGACGAGATCGAGCGCTTCCTCGGGCTCGCCGAGCGCCTGCCCGAGCTCACCGCCGACGAGGTGCAGCAGCTCACGATCGTCGCCGACTTCGGCGTGCTCGCCGCGGCGCCGGCGCCGAAGGGACTCTTCTGATGCTGTACTCCACCGTGCCGGCACACGAGAAGCGGCGGCTGTTCCGCGAGCGGCTCGCGTCCGGCGAGCTGCTGAGGTTTCCGGGCGCATTCAACCCGCTGAGCGCCCGGCTCATCGAGCGCAAGGGATTCGAGGGCGTCTACATCTCGGGCGCCGTGCTCAGCGCCGACCTCGGTCTTCCCGACATCGGTCTCACGACCCTCACCGAGGTGGCGGCGCGGGGCCAGCAGATCGCGCGCATGACCGACCTGCCGGCGATCATCGACGCCGACACCGGCTTCGGCGAGCCGATGAACGTCGCCCGCACGATCCAGACCCTCGAAGACGCCGGCCTCGCCGGCACGCACATCGAGGACCAGATCAACCCGAAGCGCTGCGGTCACCTGGACGGCAAGGCCGTGGTCGACGAGGACACCGCGGTCAAGCGCATCCGCGCCGCCGCGGATGCGCGTCGCGATCCGAACTTCCTGATCATGGCGCGCACCGACATCCGTGCGGTGGAGGGGTTGGATGCCGCCACCGACCGTGCGAGGGCGCTCGTCGACGCGGGGGCCGACGCGATCTTCCCCGAGGCGATGCGCACGCTCGAGGAGTTCGCCGCGATCCGGGCCGCCGTGGACGTGCCGATCCTCGCGAACATGACCGAGTTCGGCAAGTCCGAGCTGTTTTCGGTCGACCAGCTGCGGAGCGTCGGCGTCAACATCGTGATCTGGCCGGTCTCGCTGCTGCGCATCGCCATGGGCGCAGCATCCCGCGCTCTCGATACGCTCATCGACGACGGACACCTCACCTCCAAGCTCGGCGAGATGCAGCACCGCGCCGACCTCTACGACCTCATCGACTACGAGCAGTACAACCACTTCGACCAGGACGTCTTCAACTTCCAGATCCAGCGCTGAGTCACGACCCGAAGGAGCAGTCATGACCGATCCCGACATCAAGAAGGGCCTCGCGGGGGTCGTCGTGGACTACACGGCGGTCTCGAAGGTCAACCCCGAGACCAACTCGCTGCTGTACCGGGGCTACCCGGTGCAGGAGCTCGCGGCGACGCAGCCCTTCGAGGCCGTCGCCTACCTGCTGTGGCACGGCGAGCTTCCGACGGACGTGCAGCTGGCGCAGCTGCGCGCGACCGAGCGCGCCTACCGGCACCTGCCCGCCGACGTGCGCGCCGCCATCGACCTCGTGCCGATCGACGCGCACCCGATGGACGAGGTGCGGACCGCCGTGAGCCTGATCGGCGCGCGCGACCTCGCCGGCACCGGCTCGGTGCTCGAGGTGAGCGGGAGCGAGGAGGAGAACCTGGCGCGCAGCGTGCGTCTGTTCGCCGTGCTCCCCGCGATCGTCGCCTATGGTCAGCGCCGCCGGCGCGGCCTGCAGCCGGTCGCCCCGCGCGACGACCTGGACTACGCCGCGAACTTCCTGTGGATGACGTTCGACGAGCAGGCCGACGACATCGTGGTCGACGCCTTCAACCGCTCGATGATCCTCTACGCCGAGCACTCGTTCAACGCCTCCACCTTCACCGCCCGTGTCGTGACGTCGACCCTCAGCGACCTGTACTCGGCGGTCGTCGCGGCGATCGGCGCGCTGAAGGGCCCGCTGCACGGCGGTGCCAACGAGGCCGTGCTGCACATCTTCGACGAGATCGGCACGGCCGAGAACGTCGGTCCGTGGCTCGATCAGGCTCTCGCCGAGAAGCGCAAGATCATGGGCTTCGGCCACCGCGTGTACAAGCGCGGCGACTCGCGCGTGCCCACGATGAAGGCGGCGCTCGACACCCTCGTCGAGCACTACGACCGCCCCGAGGTGGCCGCGCTCTACGACACTCTCGAGAGCGAGTTCGTGAGCCGCAAGGGCATCTACCCGAACCTGGACTACCCGTCGGGTCCGGCGTACAACCTCATCGGGTTCGACACGCTCACCTTCACACCGCTGTTCGTGGCGGCGCGCGTCACAGGGTGGACGGCCCACATCATGGAGCAGCTCGGCTCGAACGCGCTCATCCGCCCGCTGTCGGAGTACAACGGCCCGGCCGAGCGCCACATCGAGGGCTACGTCGCGGATGCCGCGCACCAGGCCGCCGCCGACCGTGAAGAGGAAGCCGCAGGGTGAGGCCGTGAGCCTGTGGTTCGGCGACGTCGCCGGCATCGACCTCTCGGCGATGGCGCCGGGCACGCTCATCGAGAACCTCGGCATTGAGATCGTCGCGATCCGTGACGACGCGCTGGTGGGACGGATGCCGGTGGACCACCGTTCCGTCCAGCCCGCGGGCGTGCTGCACGGCGGGGCCTCGGTCGCGCTCGCCGAGACGCTCGCGTCGTGGGCCGGCTACCTCGCCGTGGACCGCGAGCGGTTCCACGTCGTGGGCATGGAGATCAACGCCAACCACCTGCGCCCCATCTCGTCGGGCTGGGTCGTCGGCACCGTGACGCCGATCGCCGTCGGACGCCGCGTGCACGTGTGGGAGATCCGCATCGCCGACGAGGCCGGCCGTCTCGTCTGCATCTCGCGCTGCACCCTCGCGGTCATCGAGCAGCGCAGCACCTACGCGACTCCGGACGCGCGCTCGTGATGACGGATGCTGCCGCCTCCGCCCGAGCGGCGGGCCGCAGCATCCGTCCTCCGGCGCGCAGACGTGGCGCAACACGCCGAATCGGAGGTCGCGACGCGGCGCGTCGCGACCCCCGAATCGCGGAGCGTCGCGTGAACGGTCACGACGGGGCGGCGGCATCCGTCATCATGAGCCCGCGGGGCGCGATCCGGGGATGCGGCGCACGATCGGAGCGAGCGCGGCCCGAAGGAGTCCCACGAGCCCGTACGGCAGGAAGAAGGCGAACACGATGAGCACGGCGCCGTAGACCGCCCCGGTCGCGGCGGGACTGATGCTCGACGTGAACGTCGGCACGTACTGCACGAACAGGGCGCCGAGCACCGCCCCGGGCACGGTCGCGAGCCCGCCGACGACGATCAGCGTCACGAACGAGATCGAGAGCGTGAGGCCGAAGTTCTCGGGGCCGATGAACTCCAGCAGCATGGCGTACAGTCCGCCCGCGACGCCCGCGTAGACGGCCGATGCCGCGAACAGCCTCGTCTTGGTCTGCCACACGTCCACGCCCAGCGTCTCGGCGACGAGCTCGGCGTCGCGCACGGCGACGAACGAGCGGCCGAGCCGGCCACGGGCCAGCCGGCGCGTCACGAGGTAAGCGAGGGCGGCGGCGACGAGCGCGAGGTAGTAGACCCACTGGTCGTGTGCCAGGGGGATCCACGCGGGGGGATCGCCGTCGATGGCGATGCCGCGGCTGCCGTGGGTCCACGGCTCGAGCGCGCGGATCACCGCGGGCGTGGCCATCGCCATCGCCAAGGTCACGAGCCCCAGCTGCAGGCCCTTCAGCCGCAGCGCGGGAAGGCCGATGAGGTAGCCGACGACGAAGGGGAGCACTCCGGCGGCGACGAGAGTGAACGGATGCGGCAGCCCGCTCTCGCCGGCCACGGCCACCGTGTACGCGCCGATGGCGAAGAACGCGGAGTGGCCCAGTGAGACCTGTCCGCCGAAGCCGACGAGGAGGTTGAGCCCCAGGCCGACGATCGTCCAGATCATCACGAGCGTGATGGTGAGGTTGATGTAGCTCGGGTTGACGAGCGGGACCGCGATGAGGGAGACCGCGGCGACGGCGGACAGCACGATCGTGAGCCACCGCGGCGGCGCGAGAGGCGGGCGCGGCCGGCGAAGCCACTCGGCCACGGAGGACGCCGGCCGCCGTGACGCGAGGAGCGTGCGGACGGGGGACGTGGTCGTGACGGTCATGCGCGCACCAGCTCTCGGCGTCCGAAGATCCCCTGCGGCCTGATCAGCAGCACCGCGACGATGATGAGCAGGGCGACGACCTGCTTGAGCTCGGAGCCCACCGCCGGCAGGTAGCTGCCGGCGAGGTTCTCGATGATGCCGACCGCGACCCCGCCGACGAGCGCCCCGACAGGGGACTCGAGACCGCCGAGCGTCGCCGCGGCGAAGGCGTAGATGAGGACGGGGCCCATCATTCCGGGGTGGAGGAACAGCTCAGGGGCGATCATCGTGCCGGCCAGCGCGCCGACGGCGCCCGCGAGGGCCCAGCCGATCGACATCGTGCGGCCCGTCGAGATGCCCGACAGCTCGGCCGACTCGGGAGACGACACGGCGGCGCGCATGCGAAGACCCACGCGCGTGAAGCCGAAGAGGGCCGCCAGGCCTGCCGCGACGACGAGCACCGAGAGCACGATGCCGACGTCCTGCCGCGAGACCGAGACCCCTCCGATGAGGAACGAGCCGGCCCCGAAGAGGGCCGGCAGCTCCTTCGTCTGATACGTCCAGATCCACCCGATGAGGGCGTTGAGCGCGATCATGAGACCGAGGCTCACGATGATGAGCGGCAGGTGCTGATGGCGGCGCACGAGAGGTCGCACGAGCGCGCGCTCGATGACCGCCGACAGCAGTGCGAGCGTCACCATCGACACGAGCAGCGCGCCCCAGATCGGCACGCCCCACACGGTGAGCTGCCACGACACGTATGCGCCGAGAAGGGCCAGCTCGCCCTGGGCGAAGTTCAGCGTGCGCGACGCGCGGTACACCAGCACGATCGCGAGCGCCAGCGCGCCGTAGACCGCTCCCGTCGCGATGCCGTCGACCACCTGCTGCAGGAACATCGATCCTCCTCGTCACACCCCGAGGTACGCGCGGCGCACCTCGTCCTGATCCCGCAGCTCGGCCGCCGTCCCGCGGACGGTGATCGTGCCGCTCTCGATGACGACGGCCTCTTCGGCGATGCCGAGCGCGAGCTCCGCGTTCTGCTCCACGAGGAGCATCGCGGTGCCGGTCTCGCGTCCGATCTCGTCGAGGGTCGCGAACAGCTCCTGCGTGATCTTCGGCGCCAGCCCCAGCGACGGCTCGTCGAGCAGCACGAGCTGCGGAGCGGCCATGTACGCACGGGCGATCGCGAGCAGCTGCTGCTCGCCGCCGCTCAGCCCGGACGCGGGGCGGCCGCTGCGCTCGGAGAGCCGGGGGAAGCGGTCGAGCCAGCGCGACGCGTCGCGCGCGGCCTCCCGCCCGGGGCGGCCGGATCCGCCGACCAGCAGGTTCTCGCGCACCGTGAGGTCGCCGAACGTGCCGCGGCCCTGGGGCACGTGGGCGATGCCGCCGGCGGCGACGCGGTGCGGCGGCATCCCGGTGATGTCCTTGCCCGCGAAGCGGATGGCGCCCTCGATGCGGCACATGCCCGAGACGGTGCGCAGGGTCGTCGTCTTGCCCGCGCCGTTCGCGCCGAGCACGACGAGGCGCCCGCCCTCGGGGATCTCGAAGATCATGTCGCGCAGGACGGTGACGGCGCCGTAGCCGGCCGCGGCGATCTCGACGGACAGCAGCGTCATGCGGCGCTCCCGAGGTAGGCGGCGACCACCTGCGGGTTGCGCGCGACCTCCGCGGGGGCGCCGGTCGCGATGATGCGCCCGAAGTTGAGCACGACCACCCTGTCGCAGACCGACCGGACGAGGCCCATGTGGTGCTCGACCAGCAGGATCGCGGTGCCGCGCTCCGCGGCGAGGCGGCGCAGCGTCGCGCCGAGCTCGAGCACCTCGCCGTGGACGAGCCCGTTGGCCGGCTCGTCGACGAGCAGCAGCCGGGGCTCGGCGATGAGCGCGCGGGCGAGTTCGACGCGTTTGAGCGTGCCGAAGGGCAGCGTCCCCACGACCCGCGGGGCCGCATTCGCGAGGCCGAGGTCTGCGAGCAGGGCGAGCGCGCGATCGCGCATCGCAGCCTCGGTGCGCGCCACCGACGGGACGGCCAGCGCGGCCGCCCAGTAGCCGCCGCGGGTGGCGTGGTAGGCGCCGGCCAGCACGTTCTCGAGCACGGTCTGCGAGGGGAGCAGACCGAGGTTCTGGAACGTGCGGCCGACGCCGAGGGCCGCGATCCGGTGCCGGGGGAGGCGCGTGACCTCGCTTCCCGCGACGCGGATGCTGCCCTGCTGCGGGCGGTAGAGGCCGCTCACGCAGTTGAACAGGCTCGTCTTGCCGGCGCCGTTGGGGCCGATCAGCCCGACGACCTCGCCGTCGGCGACGGTCAGGCTCGGCCCGTCGAGGGCCTGCAGTCCGCCGAACGACAGCCGGACGTCCGAGATCTCGAGCAGATCGGCCATGGCGTCAGTCGCCGACGGTGTAGCTGCCGTCGGCGAGGTCCCAGTTCTCGCCGTTGAACACCTGCACCTTGATCTCGCGGAACACGTAGGGGTAGTCCGGCGTGGTCGTGATCGTGACCGGCGCGAGGTCGAGCTCGAGCTCGTCGAACGAGGTCGCCGCCTCGAGCAGGGCCGTGCGGGTGCAGCCCTCCATCGTCGTCAGCGCCGCTTCGAGCAGCTGCGCCGTCTGGTAGCCGGCGGCGGCGGGCGCCGACAGCGCGTTCACCTCGTCGGGGTGGGCGGCCGCGAACTCGGTCCACGCGTCGAAGCCCTCATCGCCCGCGAGCGACGGGTCGGTGATGTCCTTCGTGTACGCGATCGACACGACGCCGTCGGCGGCGCCGGGTCCGGCGGGCTTGAGGAAGAACGTCGCGTCGGCGGCGGGGGCGTTGATCACGGTCGTGGCGTCCCACCCGAGCTCGAGCTTCTTCTTGAGCGACTGCGTCGCGAACGCGCCGACCGCCCAGTCGAGGAACACGTCCGCCCCCGAGGCTGCGAGCGTCGTGACCTGGCTGTCGACCGATGCCGATGCCACCTCGTACGACTCGGCCGCGACGAGCTCGACATCCGTGCCCTCGAACGCCGCCTCGAAGCCGGCACGGATGCTCTCGCCGAAATCGTCGTTCTGGTACAGGATCGCCGCCTTGGCGCCCGGGTGGTTCTCGACCAGGTACTCGCTGAGCGCCTGCACCTCGAAGCTGTACTGCGGCATGAAGGCCGTGGTCCACGGCTCGGCCTCGTGGAGGCCGAGGATCGCGTCGCTCCCGGTGCCGGTGAAGAGGTTCGGCACGCCGGCCTCCTCGACGTACGGAGCCACGCTGATCGCGGCGCCCGTGCCCAGCACGCCCGCGAGCGCGAAGACCTCGTCCTGTTCGACGAGCGTGCGCACGTTCGCCGCGGTCTTGGCCGGGTCGTAGCCGTCGTCGAGCACCGACACCGTGACGTCACGGGTCACCCCGTCGGCGAATTCGAGGCCCCCGGCGGCGTTGATGTCGTCGAAGTACGCCTTCAGGGTCTGGCCGATCGCGCCGTAGGCGGCGGCTGGTCCCGACAGCGGGATGCTGTTGCCGATGGTCACCTCGGTGTCGGTGAAGCCCGGGTCGCACTGCGCCTCGCCGGGGGCGGAGGCCTCGGGCGCCGCGTCACGGCCGGCGCAGCCGGCGAGGACCAGGGCGGCGGTCGCGCCGGCCGCGACGAGCGGCAGCAGGCGGCGGGATGGACGGGAGGGGCGGGTGGTGCGAAGGGTCGACATCATTCCTCCTCGAATGCGTCAGGTGCTGTGTGTTGCGGGGGTGGTGTCGCGCATGG
Source organism: Microbacterium sp. NPDC056569 (assembly GCF_042793475.1). NCBI lineage: Bacteria > Bacillati > Actinomycetota > Actinomycetes > Micrococcales > Microbacteriaceae > Microbacterium > Microbacterium sp. NPDC056569. Next base: position 31,474 of record NZ_JBHTUV010000006.1, read on the forward strand.
CGACGGGGCGGTCCTCGACGTGTTCGAGGACGAAGTAGAAGGCGCGGCCGCGATCGTCGGTGCCGCGGCCGGTCATGACGCCGAACACGACGCCGGGCCCCAGCCGCACGAAGTGGTCGATGATCGGCTGCCCGTCGTAGACCATCGACGCCGTCGCGACGCCGTCGTGCTCGATGACGCGCAGCGTCGCGCCGCCGCGGGCGAGGCCCTGGTCGGCGACGAGCGCTCCGTCGTCGGTCTCGCACACGATCGGCGCGACGTCGTCGCCGGAGCGGAAGAGCTTGCCGTACCAGCGGCTGCGCTCGAGCAGCCTCCCGGCGCGGTGGTCGCGGGTCGCCGCCCAGCCGTGCCACAGTCCGCGCAGCTCGGTCGTCGACACCGGAGGGAGCGAGCGCCACAGCGCCCCGAGGTCGTCGTCGGGCACGCCGTCGCGGAGCCGGTCGACCAGGGAGCGGACGGATGCTGCGGCCGCAGCATCCGTGATCCCCTCCATTTCGAGCACGGGCTTGACGACACGCCCCGCGCGCGCATCGGCGATCGCCGTCTGCGCGTCGGCGAACGCGTACGTGCCGACGAGACGCTCGACCGGCAGCCGCCCCGCGCGCCACAGCGCCGCCAGCAGCGGGACGTCGCGAGGGACGTCCGCGTCGCCCTCGATCACTCCGGCGAGCGTGCGACCCCAGAGCAGGCGCGTCTGCGACACGGTGACGGGGTTGGCGCCGGGCTTGAGCGCGACCGTCGCGGCGACGCCGCGCGGCGCGACGGCGGCGAGGGCCGCGTCGATCGACGGCTGTGTTCCCGCGGTGTCGAGCACGTGGCTGAACAGGGGCGCCGGGCGCAGGGCCGCGAGGGCGTCGGGCGACAGCGCCTCGGTCGCGCCCACCTCGAGGGCCAGGGCGCAGCGCGCCCCGACAGGGTCGCTCACGACGATCCGGCCCACGCCGCGGTGCGCGGCCGCCATCACAGCCGCGAGCCCGGTCGTGCCGGCACCCAGCACGAGCAGCCCGTCGCCGGGCGCGGGTCGAAGAACGTTGAGCACGGTGCCCGCGCCGGTGAGGATGCCGCAGCCCAGCGTCGCCGCCACCGCCCACGGCACGTCGGCGCCGATGGGCGCGGCGCTCGACTCGGGCACGACGATGCGGGTCGCCCACGAGGACTGGGCCATCCACCCCGTCGTGACGCGCTCGCCGCCCTCGGTGGAGGCGTCGGACCGCGGCGCGTAATTGAGCTCGGCGAAGCGGTCGCAGTACGCGGGGTGCCCATCACGGCACGGGCCGCACGCACCGCAGGAGCCGAAGCCGAGCACGACGCGGTCGCCCGGACGCACCCGGGTCACCTCCGCACCGACGGCCTCGACGACGCCCGCGCCCTCATGCCCGAACACGGCGGGGAAGCGGTCCCCCGCTCCGCCGTCGATGCCGAACAGGTCGGTCGGGCACACCCCGGACGCCATCACCCGGACGACGAGCTCGTGCGGGCCGGGAGCGCGCACGGCGACGTCCATGAGCGCGACGGATCCGCCGCGCTCACGGACGAGCGCGGCCACAGCAGCTGTCATGGCCTACGCGGGGGTCAGCTCGCGGTCGGCCGCGCGCAGCGCGACCTTGTTGACCTTGCCCCCGGCGTTGCGGGGGAGAGCGGGCACGACGACCAGCGCCTTGGGCTGCTTGAAGCGCGCGAGCTTGTCGCTCAGCCACGCCTGCAGCTCCTCGACGGTCAGCTCCTCGCCGGGTGCCAGCGCGACCGCCGCGACCGGCACTTCGCCCCACCGCTCGTCGGCGCGGCCGTAGATCGCGACGTCGAGGATCTTGGGGTGGGCGAACAGCACGTTCTCGACCTCGGCGCAGTAGATGTTCTCGCCGCCCGAGATGATCATGTCCTTCTTGCGGTCGACGACCCACACGAAGCCCTCGTCGTCCTGGCGGACGAGATCGCCCGAGTGGAACCAGCCGCCCTCGAACGCCTCGGCGGTCTCGACGGGCTTGCGCCAGTACCCCTTCATGAGGGTCGGCCCGCGGTACACGATCTCGCCGACCTCGCCTCGGGCGACGTCGTTCATGTCCTCGTCGACGACGCGGTACTGGATGGTCGGGATCGGCTTGCCGACCGAGCCGAGCTTGCGGAGCGAGTCCTCGCCGCGGAGCACGCACGTGATCGGCGAGAGCTCGGTCTGACCGAAGACGGCGACGTTCGTCGCGTGCGGGAAGGTGTCGGCCATGGCGTGCAGAAGGGTGTCGGAGGCGGGTGCGGCGCCCCAGCTGATGATGCGCAGGTGCAGGTCGCGCTCGGGGATGGACGGGTCGGCGCAGATGACCTGCCACTGCTGCGGCACGTTGAAGACGATCGTCGCCTTCTCGCGCTCCCAGGCGTCGAGCAGCTCGGTGGCGTTGAACGCGCCGAGCGGGTGGATCACCGTCGGGATGCCGAGGATGAAGTTCGGCGCGATGGACCCGAGACCGGCGATGTGGAAGAGCGGCGCGGTCATGAACGCGATGTCGCTCTCGTCGACGACGTTGTTGGCGCGGATGCAGGTGATCGACTGCGCGTAGAGGTTGACGTGGTCGAGCATCGCGCCCTTCGGGCGGCCGGTCGTGCCCGAGGTGTACATGATGAGCGCCGTCGTGTCTTCGGGGATGTCGGGTGCCTCGAAGCCCGCCGCGTCTTCGGCGACGAGATCCGCCCACGACTCCTGGCCCTCGCCGGCCTCGCCGATGACGATGACCCGGGTGAGGCGGTCGGTGATCTGGGCGACGGCGCCGACGAGCGGAGCGAGCGGCCCCTCGACGATGAGCACGTCCGCGTCGGCGTCGTCGATGATGTAGGCGATCTCGGGCGGCGTGAGGCGCACGTTGATCGGCACGGCGATCGCGCCGATCCGGTTGATGCCGAACACCGAGATCACGACCTCGGGGCGGTTCAGCGTGAGCAGCAGCACGCGGTCGCCCGCGGCGACGCCGCGACGCGCCAGGGCCGCCGCGAACGCGTCGGTGAGGTCGCGCGTCTCGCGCCACGTCGTCGTGGTGCCGAGGAAGCGGAAGGCCGCAGCATCCGGCTTCATCTCGGCATGCGTGGCGACCTGGTTCATCCAGTGGTTGCGCCTCGCGGCGGCGGGGATCGCGGTGGGGGCGGAGTCGTTCATCGGGTGGCCTCTCGTCACGTCATCGTCAACGGATGCCGCAACCCTGCGACACCGGTGGCTCGTGTCGAGTATGCCAGGCGTCGCGGCGGATGTCACGATTTTGTTAACCGAAATTCACATCAGGCGACATGGTGCAAGTGAACGCGCACTCTCGTTCCGGGCCGCGCGCCGCGGCCGCGGGTAGGCTGTCCGCATGCCCACCGTCGCGCCGCCCGCCGCCCGCACGCGGCCGCGGGACCGCAAGCGCCGGATCGAGGAGGCCGCAGCCCTCGCCTTCGCGCAGAACGGCTACCACGCCGTGGCGATGCAGGACATCGCCGCGGCCGTCGGCATCTCGGCGCCCGCCCTGTACCGGCATTTCCCCAACAAGTACGCGCTGTTCGTGCAGACCGCGTTCACCATCGCCCACCGTCTCATCGAAGACACCGATGCCGCGGCCGTGCTCCCCCTGGACTCGCCGGACGACGCGCACGCCGCCCTCGACGCGCTGGTCGACGCGGTCATCGCGACCACCGTGGAGCTCCGGGCGACGGGCGGCATCTACCGCTGGGAGGGCCGCTACCTCGAGCACGACGACCGCGAGCTGCTCACGTCCGAGTTCCGCCTGCTCCGCGCGCGGTTCGAGGCGGCGCACGTCGTGTACCGCCCCGAGGTCGACGAGACCGACCGCCGGCTGCTCGTGCTCGGCGCGCTGAGCGCGGTCGCGAGCATCACGGCGCACCGCACGGTGGTCGGCGCGCGGGCGCTGCGCACCCTGCTGGCCGGTGCGGCATGGCGCGCGCTCGACGGCTCGCTTCCCGCTCCCGACGCGGTGAGGGCGACGGATGCTGCGCCCCCGCGCCCGCCCGACGACGAGCCCGCCTCCGACCAGGGCCGCCGGGCCCGTCTCATCGACGCCGCGATCCGCCAGTTCGCCGCGCGCGGCTACAACGAGGTGACCATCGAGGACGTCGCGGTGGAGGTCGACCTCACGCCGTCGGGGGTCTATCGCCACTTCGACGGCAAGTCCGCGCTGCTCCTCGCCGCCTGCGAGCGTGCGGCGGTGGAGCTCGAGCGGGCGGCGCTGCACGCCCGCGAGTCGGCGTCCTCGCCCGAGGACGCGCTGCGGCGCCTCTGCCGCGCGTACGTCGACCACACGTTCACGCACCTCGCGCTGATGCGCATCTACTTCTCCGAGATCGGCAACCTCGCGCCCGAGGAGCAGCGGCGCCTGCGCGCCATGCAGCGCGCGCACATCGCCGACTGGGCGGCGCTGCTGCAGGCCGTGCGTCCCGAACTCGGCGGGCGCGAGGCATCCGTCCTCGTCCATGCCGGACTGGGCGTCGTCGCCGACCAGGCTCCCCTGCTCGAGGTCCGCGACGACGCGGCGGCCGCGCGGCTGACGCAGCTGGTCGAGATCGTCCTGGGCATCGACCCGGTCTGACGCCGCCGCGGATCGAGGTCAGCGCGCCTTGCCGTGGAGCATCGGGATCATGCGCTCGACCATGTGCATGTCCTTGGGGGAGCGCTCGAGCGTCAGCAGGTTGAGTGCTGCCTTCCGGGTCTGCCGGGCGATCGACTTCGGCACGCTGAACTCGCGGAGGCCGTCGGCGCCGTGGATGCGGCCGAAGCCCGATCCCTTGACGCCGCCGAAGGGCAGGGCCCCGATCGCCGCGAAGCCGAGCACCGAGTTGATGGTGACGACGCCTGCGCGCAGCTGCGCGGCGACGCGCTCGCTCTTCTTCGCGTCCTTGGTGAACACGGCGGCGCCGAGACCGTACTCGGTCGCGTTGGCGCGGGCGACGGCCTCGTCGAGGTCGGCGACGGCGTTGATGACGACGGTCGGGCCGAAGGTCTCGCGCTGGACGGCGTCGGAGTCCTCGGGGACGTCGACCAGCACGATGGGCGACACGGTGCGGTCGGCGACCGACTCCGGACCGCCGAAGACCGCCGTGCCGCCGCGGGCGAGCGCGTCGTCGACGTGCGCGGCGACGACGTCGGTCTGGCTCGCGAGGGTCATCGGCCCGTAGGTCGGGGCATCGCCGGTCACGACGATGCGCTTCGCGCGCTCGACGACCTTGTCGACGAGCGCGTCGCGCACGCGCTGCTCGACGTAGACGCGCTCGACGCCCACGCACGTCTGTCCCGCGTTGCCGAGGGCGCCGAACGCGATGAAGTCGGCCGCGGCGTCGAGGTCGGCATCCGTCGCGACGATGAGCGCGTCCTTGCCGCCGCACTCGGCGACCAGCGGGGTGAGGGTCTCGGAGCACGCCGCCATGACCTTCTTCGCGCTCGCGGTCGAGCCGGTGAACGCGACCTTGTCGACGCCCGCGCGCACGAGATCCGCGCCGGTGGCGCGGCCGCCGGTCACGACCTGCAGCACCGGCCGGTCGCAGACCTCGCCCCACCGGTCGGCGACCCACACGGCGGTGCCGGGCGTCAGCTCGCTGGGCTTGAAGACGACGGCGTTGCCCGCCGCGAGCGCGTACGAGATCGAGCCCATGGGCGTGTAGAAGGGATAGTTCCACGGGCCGATGACACCCACGACGCCGTAGGGCACGTAGCCGAGCGTCGCGTGCTGGTTGTAGTTGACGAGGCCGGCCCTGACCTTGCGACGCTTGAGCACCGGCTCGGCGTTCTTGGCGGCCCAGTCGAGGTGCCCGAGCGTCAGCATCACCTCGAGGAGCGCGTCGCCGTCGGGCTTGCCGGTCTCGCGCGCGATCGTCGCGGCGAGCGCCTTCGCATCGCGCGCGATGGCGGCCTTGAACGCGATCAGCACACGCCGGCGCTCGGAGAAGGCGAGACCCGCCCACCACGTCCCCGCCTCCGTGGCACGCTCGACGGTGCGCCGCACGTCGTCGGCGGACGCGACCGGGTACGAGGCGATCGGGCTTCCGTCGCGCGGGTCGGTGGTGGTGAGGACGGACGTGCTGTCGTCGTGCAGGAGGGTCATGTCGGGTCGTCTCCATCTCGTCGCCGAGACTCGTCGTTGAGGGCGGGAAGTGAATGGTGATTCACAGTATCGCCGCGGAGATCGTGCCGCAAGGGCTGCCGCCAACATTTTCGAATCCTGGTTAGAATGTGCAGGACGAGAGGAGACCTGGTGTCGCAGAGCAGCGAGGACGGCGCGACCGCGAAATCGCAGCGCACGCGCCAGCGCATCCTCGACGCTGCCGCCCAGGTGCTCAGTCGCAAGGGCTACGCGGGCACGCGGCTGACCGACGTCGCCGACGTGGCGGGCGTCCAGGCGCCGGCGATCTACTACTACTTCGGCTCGCGCGACGACCTCGTCGAGGAGGTCATGTGGGCCGGCGCGCATCGCGTGCGCGTGCACGTCGAAGAGGTGATCGCCGCGATGCCCGGCGAGTCGACGCCGCTCGACAGCATCCTGGCGGCGGTGGACGCGCATCTGCGCTACGAGCTGCAGATCTCGGACTACACGACCGCGTCCGTGCGCAACGCCGGGCAGGTGCCCGAGCATCTCCGTGTGCGCCCCGCCGCCGAGGAGGCGGCCTACAGTCGCATCTGGCGCGACCTGTTCCACGCCGCGCAGGATGCGGGTCAGCTCCGGGCCGACCTCGACATCAACATCTTCCGGCTGCTGCTGCTGGGGTCCATGAACTGGGCCGTGGAGTGGTGGAACCCCCGCACCCGCAGCCTCGACGACCTCGTCCGCCAGACCCAGGACCTCGTCCGCCACGGCGCCGGCGCCTGAAACCCGTCTGCTCACCTGTCACGAAACGCCGCCAGAGGGGGCGCGTCGTGACAGGTGAGCAGGGTGGGTGGGGGGACCCGTCGGGGGACGGAGGGGACCTGGCGTCAGGCGAACAATGACAGGCGCTGCGACAGCACCTCGTGGGCCTGGGACACCGTGCGGCGCACGACCTCGCCGGCGGGCGGGATGTCGTGGATCAGGCCCTGCACCTGGCCCACGGTCCAGATGCCGGCGTCGAGGTCGCCGTTCTCGAAGACCTTGCGACCGCGCGCGCCGGCGACGAGCTCGCGCACGTCGGGGAACTGGCCGCCCTCGGCGAGGATGCGCACCACCTCGTCCGACACGGCGTTCTTCGCCACGCGCGCCGTGTTGCGCAGCGACCGGAAGATCAGGTTCGTGTCGAGCTCGCTCGCCTCGACGATGCGCTCCTTCACCGCCGGCGACACGGGCGACTCCTGGGTGCACATGAAGCGAGAGCCCATGTTCACGCCGTCCGCGCCGAGCACGAGCGCCGCCGCGAGACCGCGGCCGTCGGCGAACCCTCCGGAGGCGATGAACGGGATGCTGAGGGCATCGGCTGCGGCCGGGATCAGCACGAGACCCGGCACGTCGTCTTCGCCCGGGTGCCCGGCGCACTCGAACCCGTCGATCGAGACCGCGGTCACCCCGACCTTCTCGGCCTTCAGGGCGTGCCGCACGGACGTGCACTTGTGGATGACCCGCACGCCGTGCTCGCGGAACATGTCCATGTGCGGCTCGGGGTTGGCGCCCGCCGTCTCGACGATCGTCACCCCGGCGTCGATGATGGCTCGCCGGTACTCGTCGTAGGGCGGCGGGGTGATCGACGGCAGGATCGTGAGGTTCACGCCGAACGGCTTGTCGGTCAGCGTCCGCGCGCGCTCGATCTCTTTCACGAGGTCGGCGGGCGTCGGCTGGGTGAGGGCGGTGATCATGCCGAGGCCGCCCGCCTCCGAGACCGCGGCGGCGAGCTCGGCGCGGCCGACCCACATCATGCCGCCCTGCACCACCGGGTGCTCGATGCCGAGCGCCTCGGTGAATCGCGTGCGCAGGCGGGGCTGCGTGAGCGTGGAATCACTCATAGGTCTCACCCGCCTCCGCCTTCGCGAGCAGCGACGCCGGCGGCAGGAACCGGTCGCCGTACCGCTCCGCGAGCTCGCGCGACCGCGCGATGAAGCCCGGCAGCCCGCCGTCGTACTGGTTCACGTACTGCAGCACGCCGCCGGTCCAGGCCGGGAACCCGATGCCGTAGATCGAGCCGATGTTGGCGTCGGGCACCGACGTGAGCACGCCGGCGTCGAGGCACGCGATGGTGTCGAGGGCCTCGGCGAACAGCATCCGTTCCTGCAGGTCCTCGAAGGGGAGCACGGTGCGTCCCGATCCGTACTTCTCGCGCAGGCCCGGCCAGATGCCGACGCGTCTGCCCGACTCGTCGTACTCGTAGAAGCCGCCGCCCGCGCGCCGCCCGGGGCGCTCGGCGTCGACGACCATCCAGTCCATGACGGCCTCCGACGGGTGCTCGACCCAGGTGCCGCCCTCGGCCTCCTCGGCGGCCCGCGTCTCGAGGCGGATCCTCCGCGAGAGCGAGATGGTGAGCTCGTCGAGCAGCTGGAGTGCGCCCGCAGGGTAACCGGCCTGCAGCGCCGCCTGCTCCACCGACGCCGGCTCGACGCCCTCGCCGACCGCGGCGACCGCCTCGGCGATGAACCTGCCGATGACGCGCGAGGTGAAGAACCCGCGCGCGTCGTTGACGACGATCGGCGTCTTGCGGATCTGCTGCACGTAGTCGAACGTCTTCGCGAGCACCTCGTCGCTGGTGCGCTCGCCGCGGACGATCTCGACGAGGGGCATCTTGTCGACGGGGGAGAAGAAGTGGATGCCGATGAAGTCGTCGGTGCGCTCCACCCCCTCCGCGAGGAGCGTGATCGGCAGCGTCGAGGTGTTCGAGCCGAGCACCGCGTCGGGCTCGACCAGGTGCTCGATCTCCTGGAAGACACCCTGCTTGACCGGAACCGACTCGAACACGGCCTCGATCACGAAGTCGACGCCGGCGAAGTCGGCCGGATCGGCGGTCGGCGTGATGCGCGCGAGCAGCGCCCCGGACTTCGAGGCCGTCGTGCGCCCCCGCGCGAGCGCCTTGTCCTCCAGAGCCCGCGAGTAGTCCTTGCCCTTCTCGGCCGCCTCGAGCGAGACGTCCTTCAGCACCACCTCGATGCCGGCCTTCGCCGACACGTACGCGATCGCGGCGCCCATCATGCCGGCGCCGATCACGCCCACCTTGCGGGCCTGGTACTTCGGGAACCCGTCCGGGCGTGAACCCCCGGCGTTGATGTGCCCGAGATCGAAGAAGAACGCCTTGATCATGTTCTTCGCGACCTGACCGTGGGTGAGCTCGACGAGGTAGCGGGTCTCGACCTTGGACGCCGTCTCGAAGTCGACGTACGCGCCCTCGACGGCCGCGGCCATTGCGGCGCGCGGCGCCGGAAGCGGCGCCCCCCTCAGCTGCTTGCGCAGGCTCGCCGGGAACGCCGGCAGCGCGCCCGCGAGCGACGGCGAGTTCGGCGCGCCGCCCGGGATGCGGAAGCCTTTCACGTCCCACGGCTTCACGGGCGCCGGGTTCGCGGCGATCCACGCCTTCGCCGCCGGCACCAGCTCCTCCGTCGACGGCACGAGCTCGTCGACGATGCCCACCGCGAGCGCGTCGGACGGCGAGAACTTCGTCGCGGGCAGGATGACGTCGGTCAGGGCCTTCTGCAGCCCGAGCATCCGCACCAGGCGGGTGATGCCGCCCCCGCCCGGCAGGAGACCGAGCGACACCTCGGGCACGCCCAACTGCGCGCCGCGCACGTCGGCGGCGATGCGGTGATGCGCCGCGAGGGCGACCTCGAGGCCGCCGCCCAGGGCGGTGCCGTTCATCGCCGCGACCACCGGCTTGCCGAGCACCTCGAGCCGGCGCATGTCGGCCTTGACGGCGTCGATGTGCGCCGTCTCCTCGGCGGCCCTGGCGGGGTCGGCGGCGCGCAGGAGGTTCAGGTCGCCGCCGGCGAACCAGCTCTTCTTCGCCGACACCAGGATGACCCCGCGGATGTCGTCCCGCTCCGCCTCGAGCCGGTCGGCCGTCGCCTTCAATGCCGCGACGAAGTGCGGGTTCATGGTGTTGACGCTGCTGCCGGGGTCGTCGAGGGTGATGACGACGTCGCCGTCGGCATCCTGCTCCCAGGCGTAGCCCTGGTACACGGTCGTGTCGTCGATCGTGGTGCTCATAGGTGTTCTCTTCTCAAGTCGGTTCAGACGGATGCCGCGGGCTCAGACCCGCTCGATGACGGTGGCGATGCCCATCCCGGCGCCAACGCACAGCGTCGCGAGGCCGCGCTTCTGGTCGCGACGCTCGAGCTCGTCGAGGAGCGTGCCGAGGATCATGGCGCCGGTCGCGCCGAGAGGGTGGCCGAGCGCGATCGCGCCGCCGTTGACGTTGACCTTGTCGTGGGGGATGTCGAGGTCCTTCATCCACTTCATGACGACGGCGGCGAACGCCTCGTTGAGCTCGAAGAGGTCGATATCGGATGCTGCGAGCCCCGCCCGCTCGAGCGCCTTGAGCGTCGCCGGGGTCGGGCCGGTGAGCATGATCGTCGGCTCGGAGCCCGTGACCGCCGTGGCGACGATCCGCGCGCGGGGCGTGAGGCCGAGCCGCTCGCCGGCCTCCTTGCTGCCGATCAGCATGAGCGCGGCGCCGTCGACGATGCCCGACGAGTTGCCGGCCGTGTGGACGTGGTCGATGCGCTCGACGGCGTGGTACTTCTGCGTCGCGACGGCGTCGAACCCGGCGCTCTCGCCCAGGGCCGCGAACGCCGCCGGGAGATTCCCCAGTCCAGAGGTGTCGGGTCGGCGGTGCTCGTCGGTGTCGAGCAGGGTCACGCCGTTCTGGTCCCGCACCGGCACGACGGACCCCTCGAACCGCCCCTCGCGCCACGCGGTGTCGGCACGGCGCTGCGACTCGGCGGCGTAGGCGTCGACATCGTCGCGCGAGAAGCCCTCGAGGGTCGCGATGAGGTCGGCCCCGATGCCCTGGGGCACGAAGTACAGGTCGTAGTTCGTCGTGGGATCCTGCGCGTAGGCGCCGCCGTCCGAGCCGATCGGCACGCGCGACATCGACTCGACGCCGCCGGCGAGCACGAGGTCCTCGAAGCCGGACGCCACCTTCTGCGCCGCCACGTTGACGGCCTCGAGCCCCGACGCGCAGAAGCGGTTGAGCTGCACGCCGGCGACCGTCTCGGGAAGGCCTGCGACGAGCGCCGCGGTGCGGGCGATGTCGCCGCCCTGCTCGCCGATCGGCGACACCACTCCGAGCACGATGTCGTCGATCAGCGCGGGGTCGACCCCCGGGTTGCGCTCGAGGACCGCGTGGATGAGTCCCACGACGAGGTCGACGGGCTTGGTGCCGTGCAGCGCCCCGCCGCGGTTCTTGCCGCGCGGGGTGCGCACGGCGTCGTAGATGTATGCGTCAGCCATATGGCCTCTCCTCACAGTCCCAGGCCCCGGCCGACGATCTCTTTCATGATCTCGGTCGTGCCGCCGTAGATGGTCGTGATGCGCGCGTCCTCGTAGTCGCGCGCGATGCGGTACTCGCGCATGTAGCCGTAGCCGCCGTGCAGCTGCAGGCAGCGGTTCACCACCTGCACGAGCTGTTCGGTGGTCCAGAACTTCGCGGCGGCGGCGTCCTCGGCCGACAGCTCGCCGGCCGAGTGGAGCCGGATGCAGCGGTCGATGTACGCGCGGCTGACGTCGGTCGCCGTCACCATGTCGGCCAGCTCGAACCGGGTGTTCTGGAACGACCCGATCGGCTTGCCGAAGGCCTTGCGGTCCTTGACGTAGGCCAGCGTGCGCTCGAGCACGCCCTCGCTGGCGGCTACGGCCGCCGCCGCGATCGACAGACGCTCCTGCGGCAGGTTGCGCATGAGCCCGAAGAAGCCGTCGCCTTCGGCGCCGAGCAGGTTCGCCGCGGGGACCCGCACGTCTTCGAAGACGAGTTCGCTGGTGTCCTGCGCGTGCAGTCCGACCTTGTCGAGGTTGCGGCCCCGCGAGAACCCGGGGGTGTCGGTCTCGATGACGAGCAGGCTGAGGCCGCGATGGGGGTCGTCGCTCGTGCGGACGGCGGTCACCACGAGGTCGGCGTTCTGCCCGTTCGAGATGAAGATCTTGGTGCCGTTGACGATGTAGTCGTCGCCGTCGCGCACGGCGGAGGTGCGGATGCCCGACAGGTCGCTGCCGGTGCCGGGCTCGGTCATCGCGACGGCCACGATGAGCTCGCCGGCGGCGATGCCGGGCAGCCACCGCTGCTTCTGCTCGCCGGAGGTGAGGTCGGTGAAGTAGGGGATCACGATGTCGTTCGACAGCGCGACGCCCGCCATGCCGTCCGAGACCGGGTTGTGCGCGAGCTCCTCGCCCATGATCGCGTGGAACCGGAAGTCGTCGGCTCCGCCGCCGCCGTACTCCTCGGGGATCGCGAAGCCCAGGATGCCGGCCTCCGCCGCCTTCGTGAACAGCCAGCGGTCGACCTTGCCCTCGGCGCTCCAGCGATCGGCGTTCGGCCTGGCGTACTGCTCGACGAACGCCCGCACCACCTCGCGGAACTGCTCGTGGTCCTCGTCGTAGATGTCTCTCTCCAGCGTCATCGCCGAACCTCCATGTCGCAGGTGCGGCGTCCTCGCCGCGAAGCATGTTTTTATTATGCATTAGAAATTGGATGCTGCAACCCGGCGCATCCCGCCGGATCACCGGGTTGTGCCGATGCGGTTTCTTACGCACGATTAAACGCAGGCGGCGGTGCTCCCCGGGGAGCAGCCCGCACGAGAGTGAGGACGACGATGACCACAGCGCTCTACGGACGCAGCGCGATCGTGACGGGGGCGAGCCGGGGCATCGGCCTCGCCGTCGCGTCGCGACTGGCCGCAGAAGGGGCACGCGTGTGCCTCACGGCACGGCACCCCGACCAGCTGGCCGACGCCGTCGCGACGCTGCCGGCCGGATCCGCGATCGGCGTCGCGGGCGGCGCCGACGACCCCGACCATCGCGCCGAGACGCTCGACCGGGTCGTGGCGGAGTTCGGCGGCATCGACATCCTCGTGAACAACGCGGGCATCAACCCGGTCTACGGCCCGCTCGCCGAACTCGACCTGGCGGCGGCGCGCAAGATCCTCGAGGTGAACGTCGTGTCGACCCTCGCCTGGACCCAGGAGGCGCTGCGCCGCGGCCTCGGCGAAGGCGCGTACGGCGGCAGCATCGTGAACCTCTCGTCGGTCACGGGTGCGATGCCCTCGCCGGGCATCGGCTGGTACGGCGTGACGAAGGCCGCCGTCGCCCACCTCACGACGACGCTCTCGGTCGAGCTCGCCCCGCGCGTGCGCGTGAACGCCGTCGCACCCGCGGTCGTCAAGACCCGGTTCGCCCGGGCGCTGTACGAGGGGCGGGAGGAGGAGGTCGCGAGCGGCTATCCGCTCGGGCGGCTCGGCGATCCCGACGACGTCGCCGGCGCGATCGCGTTCCTCGTGGGTGACGACGCCTCGTGGATCACCGGCCAGGTGCTGACCCTCGACGGCGGCCTGCTCGGAGCGGGAGGGGCGGCATGAGCCCGGCGGAGCTCGCCGACCTGCGCGACCGCACCCGGGTCTTCATCCGCGAGGTCGTGCTCCCCGCCGAGCCGAAGCCCGGCGCTCCGCTCGACGACGCGACCCGCGACCGCCTTCGCGCGCAGGCCCGCGACGCCGGCGTGTTCGCACCGCACGCGCCCGTCGAATACGGCGGCGGCGGCATCCCGATCGATGCGTGGTCGCCGGTCTTCCAAGAGGCCGGATACTCGCCCATCGGCCCCGCGGTGCTCAACATCATGGCGCCCGACGAGGGCAACATGCACCTGCTGCACGTCGTGGGCACGCCCGCGCAGCACGAGCGCTACCTCGCCCCGCTCGTGCGCGGCGACGTGCGCTCGAGCTTCGCGATGACGGAGCCGCACCCCGGCGCCGGCTCCGATCCGCGGGCGCTCTCGACCACCGCCGAGCGCGTCGACGGCGGCTGGCGGATCACCGGGCAGAAGCGCTTCATCAGCGGCGCGAACGGCGCGTCGTTCGCGATCGTCATGGCGCGCACGCCGGCGGCGGACGGCTGGGACGAAGGAGCGACGATGTTCCTCCTCCCGCTCGACGCGCCGGGCGTCACCGTCGGTCCCGACGTCCACACGATCGAGGGCGCGATCGCGGGCGGGCACCCGTACGTGGGCTTCGACGGATGCCTCGTCCCCGACGACGACGTGCTCGGCGAACCGGGCCAGGGGTTCCGCTATGCGCAGGTGCGCCTGGGGCCCGCGCGGCTGACCCACTGCATGCGCTGGCTCGGGCTCGCGCGCCGCGCGCACGACACCGCGCTCGACCGGGCGAACGCGCGCGAGCTCTTCGGCTCGCGCCTGCGCGACCTCGGCGTCGCCCAGGCGCTCCTCGCCGACAGCGTCATCGACATCGAGACCTCCGACGCGATCATCGACAGGACGGCACGGATGCTGCGCGCCGACCCCCGCGCCGGAGAGGCGATGTCGTCGGTCGCCAAGGTGCACTGCTCTGAGGCGGTGTTCCGCGTGATCGACCGGGCCGTGCAGCTGTGCGGCGGCGACGGCGTCACCGACGCGCTGCCGCTCATCCAGTACCTCAACGAGGTGCGCCCGTTCCGGATCTACGACGGGTCGAGCGAGACGCACCGCTGGGCGATCGCGCGGCGCGCGGCATCCGCCCGCTCCCGCGAGGTCGAGGCGGGCGCCGCACGGCTCGACGAGGTGACCCCGTGATCGTGCAGCCCGACGGCGTCGAGGTGGTGGCGACCCGAGCCGATGCCACCGGGCTCGAGCGCCCGCCGCTTCTCGTGGTGGACGCCGTCGAGGAGCACCTCCGCGGGCTGGGCTTCGGCGACGGCGCCCTCTCGTGGGAGCGCATCGGCGAGGGGCACTCGAACGTCACCTACGCTGTCGCGTATGCGGGCCGCGACCTCGTGCTGCGGCGCGGGCCGCGCCCGCCGCATCCGCCGTCGACGCACGACATGGCCCGCGAGGCGCGCGTGCAGCGCGTGCTCGGCGCGGCGGGCGTGCCCGTGCCCGTGATCGTTGCGGAGTGCGACGACGCCGCCGTGCTCGGCGTGCCCTTCTACGTCATGGAGCGGGTCGACGGAGACGTGATCACCGACGCCGTGCCGCCGGCGCTCGACGACGCCGAGGGGCGCCGCGGCATCGGCTTCGCCGCCGTCGACGCGCTCGCCGCGCTGCACGCCGTGCCGGTCGACACCGGCGAGGTGGCGGCGCTCGGGCGGCCGGACGGATACCTCGCGCGCCAGGTCGGCCGCTTCGCCGCGCTGTGGGAGGTCAACTCGCGACGTTCGTTCCCCGCGGTCGCCGAGCTCGCGGCGTGGCTGGGCGAGCGGATGCCCGAGACGCAGCGGGCGGCCGTGGTGCACGGGGACTTCCGCATCGGCAACCTCATGTATGCGCCGGGCGCCCCGGCGCGGGTCGCGGCGATCCTCGACTGGGAGATGGCGACGCTCGGCGACCCGCTCGCCGATCTCGGCTAC
The DNA here is from genome assembly GCF_042793475.1 of Microbacterium sp. NPDC056569. Lineage (NCBI taxonomy): Bacteria > Bacillati > Actinomycetota > Actinomycetes > Micrococcales > Microbacteriaceae > Microbacterium > Microbacterium sp. NPDC056569. Next base: position 46,929 of record NZ_JBHTUV010000006.1, read on the forward strand.
TTCACCGCGACGTACGCGCGTCCCGGATCCGTTCCGACGCCCCTCGAGCTGACTCCGGTCACGCGGCTCGACGGCTTCCCCGAGACCTCGGAGCTCGTCGCGAGGTATGCGGCGCAGCATCCGCTCGATCTGTCGATGCTGCCCTGGTACGAAGCGCTCGCGTTCTTCAAGGCGGCGGTGTTCTGCGAGGCGCTCTACACGCGCTGGCTCGACGGCCAGCGCCCGGGCGACACCTTCGGCCCGACGCTCGAGGCGGGCGTGCCGCGGCTGCTCCAGGCCGCGCAGGAGCGGGCGGCGGCACTGCCGCCGTCCTGATGCCGCACCGGCTCGATTCGGGTGGCGCGACACGCGGGCTCGCTGCAGTCATGCCGCGCGTCGCGACACCCGAATCGGCGGCGCGGCTTCCTTCACCCCGGCATAGGCTCGACGCAGGAGGTCTCCCATGCCCCAGGCCGTCATCGTCGACGTCGTCCGCACCCCGTCGGGGCGCGGCAAACCCAGGGGAGCGCTGAGCGCGGTCCACCCGATCGATCTCGCGGCGCACGTGCTCAGCGCGCTGCTCGAGCGCAGCGGGCTGGAGTCGCGTCAGGTCGACGACGTGCTCATGGGCTGCGTCAGCCAGGTCGGGGACCAGGCCATGAACATCGCGCGGCACGCCGTGCTCGCCGCGGGATTCGACGAGAGCGTGCCCGCCGCCACCATCGACCGCCAGTGCGGCTCGAGCCAGCAGGCTGCGCACTTCGCGGCTCAGGGCGTGATCGCGGGCGCCTACGACATCGTGATCGCCGCGGGAGTGGAGTCGATGAGCCGCGTGCCGCTGGGCTCGTCGCGCGTCGGCGGGACGAAGGCCCCGGGCCTCGTGCACCGGTACCCCGAGGGTCTCGTCAATCAGGGCGTGTCGGCCGAGCTCATCGCGCAGAAGTGGGGCTTCAGTCGCGAGGAGCTCGACGCGTACTCGGCGGAGTCGCATCGGAGGGCGGCGGATGCCTGGAGCCGCGGCGCGTTCGACTCCCAGGTCGTGCCGGTCCTCGCCGACAGCGAGGCCGTCGGGTTCGACGAGACCGTGCGCCCCGGCACGACGGTCGAGTCGCTGGCCGGGCTGAAGCCGGCCTTCCGCACCGACGAGCTCGCCGCCCGCTTTCCCGAACTCGACTGGCGCATCACCGCGGGCAGCTCGTCGCCGCTCACGGATGCAGCATCCGCCGTTCTCATCATGAGCGAGGAGAAGGCGGCCGAGCTCGGCCTGACGCCACGGGCGCGCTTCCACTCGTTCGCGGTCGTGGGCGACGACCCGATCATGATGCTGACGGGGCCCATTCCCGCGACCCGCCGCATCCTCGAGCGCAGCGGTCTGTCGATCGGCGACCTCGACGCGTACGAGGTGAACGAGGCGTTCGCCTCGGTGCCGCTCGCGTGGCAGCACGACCTCGACGCCGACCCGGCGAGGCTGAACCCCTGGGGCGGCGCCATCGCCCTCGGGCACGCGGTCGGGGCCTCGGGCACGCGCCTGCTCGGCACGCTCGTGGCGCATCTCGAGGCGACGGGCGGTCGCTACGGCCTGCAGACCATGTGCGAGGGCGGCGGCATGGCGAACGCCACGATCATCGAGCGTCTCTAGGGCGCACGCCCGGTCCCCCTGTCCCGCGGCCCCCTGCACCGCGTGCCGCTTCAGTCGAGCGTGATGTCGACGTAGAGCGCAGCGTGGTCGGACGCCGCCTCGTGGCCGGCCGTGATGGTGTCGAAGTGGGGAACAGCGTGCCGTTCGCGCCGCCCCAGACGCCCATGCGGAAGATCCCGGCACCGGTCGCCCGCGCGCGCAGGCTCGGCGAGAGGAGCAGGTAGTCGATCTTGTTCGACTTCGTGCCGTTGCCGAAGGTGCCGGGGCGCTCCTCGTCGGGGTCGCCGTCGTCGAACGGCGTGACCGCGGCGATGTCGGTGAGATCGGTGGCGGTGAGCAGCGGCTGCAGCGCCTCGCTGTCGGGGGTGTCGTTGAAGTCGCCCATCACGACGACGTGTGTGACGCCGGCGTCGCGGATCGCCTGGTAGATCTCCGCCGTGCGGGCCGCCTGGCGCTTGCGGCGCGCGATGCTCGCCGCGTTGTTGCCGCCGAACTTGCTCTTGAAGTGGTTGACGAGCACGACGAGTGGCTGCCCGGCGAACGCGGTGCCCGCGGGGAACGTGAACCAGTACTCGGGGCAGTCGCGGCTGAAGACGCGGTCGCCGAAGGGACCGTCGTCGATGTGCGACCGCATCGAGATGAGCGGGTACGCCGCGCTCGACAGCACGCCGACGTCGATGCCGCGCGGATCGTTGCCGTCGATCACCATGACGTGCGGGTAGGTCGGCTGCGCGCCCGTCGCGTCGACCAGCAGCGAGTCCGTGAAGCGGGCGAGGGTGAGGCGGTCCTCGGTCTCGACGACTCCGACGATGTCGGCGCGCACCTCGCGGATCACGCGCGCGGTGTTCGAGATGGCCTTCTCGTCGATCCGGTCCTTGATGAGGTCGACCCAGCCCGTCCAGTCGGCGCGGCCGCGGGCGACGACGGTGACCTGCGACCCGTCGGGGTCGTTCTGCGGGCGGTGGAGCAGCTTGCCGCGGATGCGCCGCAGCACGACGAAGGTGTTCTTCCGGGTGACGTCGCCGTCGTCGCGGAGCAGCTTCAGCTCGCCGAGCAGCTGCAGGATCTCGGCCTTCACCTCGGGGGTGTACACCTCGCGTTCGAACAGCTCGTTGACGCGCGCGTGGGCGCGGAGGATCCCGGCGGCGACCTCCTCCGGCCGGTTCATCGCACGAGGACGCGAGAACAGGTTCTCGACGTTGTACGACGCGATCCGGATGCTCTGCTGAACCATGGCTGCCCCCTCGAGCCCGCACACCCCAGTGCGACGGGAAGACCCGTCACAGGGGAGGAACGACGGGAGGCCGTCTGTGATACAACCGGCTGACGTCTCGGATCGCCCTGCGGGCTATCGCGCGGGGAGCGCGGTCAGCCACCGCCGATGCTCGCGCGCGAGGAGCAGGGCGAGGATGCTCCAGACGCCGAGGTCGTCGGTCAAACCCAGGGGGCCGAGCACGAGTTCGGGGATCAGGTCGATCGGCGAGATCGCGTAGACGACGGCAGCGGTCGCGGCGATCCACGTCGTCGACGCGACGCGGTGCTCACCGCCCTTGAGTGCCTTGAGGAACCTCCACCACATGGATCAAGTGTGCGCCGGGATGTCGGCGGAGGGGCCGCCGGTATCGATTCGTGATCTTCCGCGGCCCACGGCGATCGTGCAAGCGATTGCGTGAACGGGAGCGGAACGGATGCTGTGGCCCGCAGCATCCGCTCGATGAAAGCCTTCTCATGCTGTAAGCGCTTGCACTTTTCGCGAGACCGTTGCTAGTGTCGGCGGCACAACTGCACCGCGGGCACGTCGGCGTGCCCACCGCCCCACCCCAGGAGCTCCCGTGTCGAAGTCGACCTCAGGACGTGCCCGCACACTCATCGCCAGCCTCGCCGCGGCGGCCCTCGTCGTGACCGGAGGGGTGATCGCCATCGCCCCCGCGGCAGCCGCCGAGCGCACGTTCGCGCTCGTCGGCAGCCTCCAGTCAGAACTCGGGTGCGCCGACGACTGGAAGCCGGAGTGCGCGGCGACCGAGCTCGCCGCCACCGAGACGGCGGGCGTGTACGCCGCGGAGTTCGACGTGCCGGCGGGTTCGTACGAGTACAAGGTCGCGGTGAACGACGCGTGGGACGAGTCCTACGGTCTGAACGGCGGCGGCGACAACATCCCGCTGACCATCGGCGGGCCCGCGACGCTGCGGTTCGTCTTCGACGACAGCACGCACCGCGTCGGCGTCGAGGTGAAGAGCCTGCGCGCGGGCTACACCGCCGAGGACGACGCCCTCGTCGCGGCGCCCGTGCGTCAGCCGGGCAGCCAGGAGCAGTTCTACTTCGTGATGACCGACCGCTTCGCGAACGGCGACACCACGAACGACGAGGGCGGGCTGACCGGCGATCGGCTCACGACCGGCTTCGACCCGGCCGACAAGGGCTTCTACCACGGCGGCGACATCGCGGGCCTGCGCGAACAGCTCGACTACATCGACGGGCTCGGCACCACCGCGATCTGGCTGACCCCGAGCTTCAAGAACAACCCCGTGCAGGGCGAGGGCGCGAACGCGAGCGCGGGCTACCACGGCTACTGGATCACCGACTTCACGCAGATCGACCCGCACCTCGGCACGAACGCCGAGCTCGAGGCGCTCATCGCCGAGGCGCACGCCAAGGGCATCAAGGTCTACTTCGACATCATCACGAACCACACCGCCGACCTGATCTCGAATACGCAGGGCCAGTACTCGTACATCGACCAGGCGACGCGCCCGTACACGGACGCCTCGGGCACGGCCTTCGACCCCGCCGACTACGCGGGCACCGACACGTTCCCGGCGCTCGACCCCGCCACGTCGTTCCCGTACACGCCGGTCGTGAACGACGCCACCGCCAAGGTCCCGGCATGGCTGAACGACCCGACGCTGTACCACAACCGCGGCGACTCGACGTGGTCGGGCGAGTCGGTCACCTACGGCGACTTCTCGGGCCTCGACGACCTGATGACCGAGCACCCGACCGTCGTGAACGGCTTCGTCGACGTCTACCAGAACTGGATCGACCTCGGCATCGACGGCTTCCGCATCGACACCGCCAAGCACGTGAACTTCGAGTTCTGGGAGCAGTGGACCACCGAGGTGCTCGACTACGCGCATGACGTCGCGAAGAAGCCTGACTTCTTCATGTTCGGCGAGGTCTACGACGCCGACCCGGTGAAGCTGTCGCCGTACGTCCGCGACACCGACATGAACTCGGTGCTCGACTTCACCTTCCAATCCTCGGCCGTCAGCTTCGCCGCGGGCAACAGCGCGAAGGGACTCCAGGCGCTGTACGCGGGCGACGACTGGTACACGACGGACGACACCTCGGCGACGGCGCTGCCGACCTTCCTCGGCAACCACGACATGGGCCGCGTCGGCTACATGCTGCAGTCGACGCCGAACGCCCTCGAGCGCGACCTGCTCGCGCACGACCTGATGTTCCTCGGCCGCGGCCAGCCCGTCGTCTACTACGGCGACGAGCAGGGCTTCGCCGGCGCCGGCGGTGACAAGGACGCGCGCCAGACGCTGTTCGCGACCGAGGTCGCCGAGTACCAGAACCAGAAGCTCATCGACGGCACCACTGCCGGGTCCGTCGACCGCTACAGCACGACGGCGCCGGTCTACCAGCGCATCGCCGAGCTCGCCGCGCTGCGCGACGCGCACCCGGCGCTCGTCACCGGTGCGCAGATCGAGCGCCACGCCGACAACGGCGCCGGCGTCTACGCCTTCTCGCGCGTCGACCGCGAGGAGAAGGTGGAGTACCTGGTCGCGCTCAACAACACGGCGTCCGCGAAGACCGTGAACCTCACCACCCTCACTGCGAGCGCGTCGTTCGCCCCGGTGTACGGCACCGACACGGCGGTGTCGACGGATGCCTCAGCCGAGGCATCCGTCACCGTCCCGGCACTCTCGGCCGTCGTCTACCGCGCCGGCACCTCGGTGTCGGCTCCCGAGTCGCCGGCGGCCATCACGGTGAGCGCGCCGACGGCGGGTGCCGGTCTCACCGGCTCGGTCGCCGTCAGCGCCGACGTGGACGACGCGACCTGGCAGGAGACGAGCTTCGCCTGGCGCGTCGCAGGCTCCGACGAATGGCACGCGCTCGGCACCGCCGAAGACACCGACCCGCGCGTCTTCCACGCGGTCGAGGGCGTCGCGAACGGCACGCTCGTCGAGTACCGCGCGGTCACCACCGACGCCGCCGGCCGCCACGCCGCCGCATCGACGTACGCATCCGTGGGCAACGCGGTGTCGCTCGTCGTCGAAGAGGAGCCCGAGTCGCCGATCGACATGGTGACCGTGCCCGGCAGCCTCAACTCCGAGATGGGCTGTGCCGGCGACTGGACCCCCGGTTGCGAGGCCGCGAAGCTCACGCTCCGCGCCGACGGCATCTGGGCGGGCACGTTCGACCTGCCCGCGGGCGACTACGAGTACAAGGTCGCGATCAACGGCACGTGGGACGTCAACTACGGTGCGAACGGCGCTCCGGGCGGCGGGAACATCACCATCGCGCACGCCGGCGGGCCGATCACGTTCTACTTCGACCCTCGCTCGAACATCGTGCAGTCGACGGCCGAGGGCCCCATCGTGACGCTGCCGGGCTCTGCGCAGAGCGAGCTGGGCTGCGCCGGTGACTGGGCGCCCGACTGCCTCGCGACCCTCATGGCCGACGGCGACAAGGACGGCGTCTACGAGTTCTCGACCGACGCGATCCCCGCGGGCGCGTACGAGATCAAGGTCGCGCACGGCCTCAGCTGGAACGAGAACTATGGCGTGGGCGGAACCCCGGGCGGCGCGAACTACTCGTTCAGCGCGAGCGACGGCAAGCTGATCGCCTTCCGCTACACCCTCGGCACCCACGTGCTCGAGATCGAGGTCACCGACCCGCCGCTCGCCGGCGTGGGCGAGCAGCGCGCGCACTGGATCGACGCCGACACCATCGCGTGGCCGGCCGACCTCGGCGCCGTGCCCGCAGACGCCTCGTGGCAGCTGCACGCATCGGCGGAGGCATCCGTCGCCCTCGTCGACGGTGAGGTGACCGGCGGTGACGCGATCGACCTCACGGTGGTCGAGGGCGGGCTGACGGCCGAGCAGAAGGCCCGGTTCCCGGCTCTCGCGAGCTTCGTCGCGCTCCGCGTTCCGGAGGGCACGGATGCCGCGGCCCTCGTCCGCGGGCAGCTGGCGGTGTCGCAGCGCGACGCCGACCGCGTGCTCTCGGGCTTCACCGGCGTGCAGATCCCCGGCGTGCTCGACGACCTCTACGCCGACGGCGTGGCGGATGCCGACCTGGGCGTGACGTTCCAGGGCAAGAAGCCGACGTTCCGCCTGTGGGCGCCGACCGCGCAGTCCGCGACGCTGCTCACGTGGGAGGCCGGCGCCGACGGCGACCCGGTGCGCCACGACGCGGCGTGGGACGCAGCATCCGGTGTCTGGAGCGTCGCGGGCGACAAGGCGCTGAAGGGCGACGAGTACCTGTGGGAGGTCGTCGTCTACGCGCCGACCACCGGGGCGATCGAGACGAACCAGGTCACCGACCCGTACTCGGTCGCGCTCACGACGAACTCGGAGCGCTCCGTCGCGGTCGACCTCGCCGACAAGCAGTGGCGCCCGAAGGGCTGGGAGAAGACGAAGGCGCCGGTGATCGACCGTCCGGTCGACCGCGCGATCTACGAGCTGCACGTGCGCGACTTCTCGATCACCGACGAGTCGGTGCCCGAGGCCGAGCGCGGCACGTACCGTGCCTTCACCCGCGACAGCGCGGGCACGGCGCAGCTGCGCCAGCTCGCCGACGCGGGCATCAACACGGTGCACCTGCTGCCGACCTTCGACATCGCCACGATCGAGGAGGACCGCTCGCAGCAGGCCGCGCCCGACTGCGACCTCGCATCGTACGCGGCCGACAGCACCGAGCAGCAGGCGTGCATCGAGAAGATCGTCGACGCCGACGGCTTCAACTGGGGCTACGACCCGTACCACTACACGACGCCCGAAGGCTCGTATGCCGTAGACCCGGAGGGCGGCGCGCGCGTGGGCGAGTTCCGCGAGATGGTCGGCGCGCTGCACGGCATGGGCCTGCAGGTCGTGCTCGACCAGGTGTTCAACCACACCTCCGCGTCGGGTCAGGCGCCGACCTCGGTGCTCGACCAGGTGGTGCCCGGCTACTACCAGCGTCTCAACCTCGCGGGCGGCGTCGAGACCTCGACGTGCTGCCAGAACGTGGCCACCGAGCACGAGGTCGCGCAGAAGCTGATGGTCGACTCCGTCGTGACCTGGGCGCGCGAGTACAAGGTCGACGGCTTCCGCTTCGACCTCATGGGCCACCACTCGAAGGAGAACATGCTCGCGATCCGCGCGGCGCTCGACGAGCTCACGCTCAAGAACGACGGCGTCGACGGAAAGGCGATCTACCTGTACGGCGAGGGCTGGAACTTCGGCGAGGTCGCGAACAACGCGCTGTTCGAGCAGGCCACGCAGGGGCAGCTCGGCGGCACCGGCATCGGCACCTTCAGCGACCGGCTGCGCGACGCCGTCCATGGCGGCAGCCCGGTCGCCGGCGAGACGATCCAGCAGCAGGGCTTCGGCACCGGCCTCGGCACCGACCCGAACGGCGCGCCCATCAACGGCACGACCGAGCAGGCGCTCGCCGATCTCGCCCACCAGACCGATCTCGTGAAGCTGGGACTCGCGGGCAACCTCCGCGACTACACGCTGACCGATCACACCGGCGCCGTGAAGGCGGGCGACGAGCTCGACTACCGCGGCTCGCCGGCCGGATACGCCGATCAGCCCGACGAGATCATCACGTACGTCGACGCGCACGACAACGAGACGCTGTACGACCTGTCGGTGCTGAAGCTCCCGGCCGACACGACGATGGCCGATCGTGTGCGCATGAACACGCTGTCGCTCGCGACCACGGCGTTCGCGCAGACCCCGTCGTTCTGGCACGCCGGCACCGAGCTGCTGCGGTCGAAGTCCCTCGACCGCAACAGCTACAACTCGGGCGACTGGTTCAACCGCATCGACTGGACCGGCCAGCAGTCCACCTTCGGCTCGGGTCTGCCCCGGGCGGCCGACAACGAGGAGTCGTGGGCGATCAAGCAGCCGCTGCTGGCGAATGCCGCGAACAAGCCGGCGGCGTCCGACATCGCCACGGCCGAGGCATCCGCTCTCGACCTGCTCCGCGTGCGTGAGGAGGTGGGCCTGCTGCGCCTCGGGTCTGCCGCGCTGATCGGCGAGAGGGTCACGTTCCCGAACAGCGGACCGGATGCCGCACCCGGCGTGCTCACGATGCTCATCGACGACCTCGTCGGCGAAGACGTCGACCCCGAGCTCGAGGGCGCACTGGTCGTGTTCAACGCCGGCGTGGAGCCGACGACCCAGACGATCTCGTCGCTCGCAGGGCGCTCGTTCTCGCTGACGCCGGCGCTCGCGAACGGCTCGGACGCGGTGGTCAAGACGACCACGTGGGACGCCTCGACCGGCAGCGTCACCGTTCCCGCGCGCTCCGCAGTGGTGCTGGTCGACCGTGAGCCGGTCGCCACGACGACACTCGTCGCGCCGACGAAGGTGCTCGTCAAGACGGGCGGCAGCGTGACCGTCGCGGGCAAGGTGACCGCCGCCGACGGGTCCGCGCCGGTCGGCACGGTGACCGTCACCGACAACGGCAAGGTCGTTGCGACCGTCGAGCTCACTGCCGCCGCGAAGGGCCGCGTCGGGGTGGATGTGAAGCTCTCGAGCCGAGGGGTGCACCTCCTCCGCACGACGTTCACGGGCGCCGGCGACTACCAGGACTCCCGCGCGGCGATCCCGGTGCCCGTTCTGGTCTACTGAAAAACCCCGCCGGGTGGGCGCATCCCACCCGGCGGGGCCGTCGACCGGCGGGGCGCGTGAGCCTAGGGGAGTGGACTGCCGATGCGCAGCAGGTTGCCGTTGCGGTCCACGACCGCGAACTCGCGCATGCCGTAGTCGGTGTCGACCGGGGCTTCGATGCGGCTGCCCGTCGGCGGATCGGGCTCGACGAGGCCGGTCCACTCGTCATGCAACGCGCGTGCATCGTCGACGTAGAAGTAGCACATCGACGCGGTGGTCAGCGGGTCGACCGAGGGATCCTCGGTGAAGTGCAGCTCGATCGCGCCGCGGCCGATGATGAGGTACCGCCACTCCTCGGGCGGGGCGCCTCGGTTCTCGAAGCCCAGCCGCTCGAAGAACGCGAGCGTCTCGGCGAGGTCGCGGCTCAGGAGGATCGGGACGGCGCGCTCGCTCATCCCGGCAGGCTAGCGCGATGCCCCACCGGCGCGACAGGGCTAGAGAAGCTCCAGCAGCTGCGGGCCGAACACCGCGACGGCGGCCGCGGCGACGCCCGCGACCCCGAGCGCGACGATCGCGACGACGAGGATGTTGCCCCCGATGGTGAGGAGCAGCGCCGCGGCCGCGGGGAGCTCGCGGCGGCGGGTGACCGGGATCGTGGACGTGGTGCTGACCATGCCTTCGACGCTACGGAGCAGGCCGCGCCGCCGCGTCCGCCCGGAGTCTCATCCGGGTCCACCCGGAGGATGATCTCTCGGACCCCTTGACAGCGATCGCATTCTTCAAGAAAGTCGGCGACGTGAGCCGGGTCGACGAGCGCGAGGGCGCAGCATCCGTTCCCCGCTCGCGGCGGATCCATCCCGCCTGGTTCGTCGCCGCGACCGCGCTCGTCGCGCTGATCGGGGCCGCGGGGTTCCGGGCGGCGCCGGGCGTCTTGATGCTGCCGCTCGAGCAGGAGTTCGGCTGGTCGCTCACCGAGATGTCGGTCGCGGTCACGCTGAACCTCCTGCTCTTCGGGCTCACCGCGCCGTTCGCCGCCGCGCTGATGCAGCGGTTCGGCATCCGGGCGGTCACCGCCACCGCGCTCATGCTGATCGCCGCGGGCGCGGCACTCACGGTGCTCGTCACGGCGCCATGGATGCTGCTGCTGACGTGGGGACTGCTGATCGGGCTGGGGACGGGCTCGATGGCGCTCGTGTTCGCGGCGACAGTGACCGACACCTGGTTCGCGAAGCGGCGAGGCCTGGTCTCCGGTGTCCTGACCGCGGGCAGCGCGACCGGTCAGCTCATCTTCCTGCCGATCATCGCCGTCGCGGCCGAGGACTACGGCTGGCGGATCGCGTCGCTCATCATCGCAAGCGGGGCGCTGCTCGTCGTGCCGCTCGTGCTCGCGCTGCTGCGCGACCGGCCGTCGGATCTCGGCGTCGGGCGCTATGGAGAGCCCGACGCCGCGGTGGAGAAGGCGCCCGCGCGGCCTGCCCGCGCCGCGCGTGGCGAGGGCGCCGCGGCACTCGCGCTGCGGGCGCTGCGGGACGCGTCGAAGGTACGGGCGTTCTGGGCGCTCGTGGTCGGCTTCGCCATCTGCGGAGCGACGACGAACGGCCTCGTCGGCACGCACTTCATTCCGAGCGCGCACGATCATGGGATGCCGCAGACCACCGCGGCCGGGCTCCTCGCGGTCGTCGGGATCTTCGACATCGCCGGAACGGTGCTCTCCGGCTGGCTCACCGACCGGGTGAACCCCCGCATCCTGCTGGCGGTCTACTACGCGGGCCGCGGCGTGAGCCTGCTGTTCCTGCCGGGCCTGCTGTCGTCGACCGTGCAGCCGAGCATCGTCGTGTTCATCGTCGTGTACGGGCTCGACTGGGTCGCGACGGTGCCGCCCACCATCGCCCTCTGCCGGGAGATCTTCGGCGACCGCGGGCCGCTCGTGTTCGGCTGGGTGTTCGCCGCGCACCAGGTCGGCGCGGGCATCGCCTCGGTGCTCGCCGGCATCGTGCGCGACCAGACCGGGCAGTACACCGTCGCGTGGTTCGCAGCGGCCGGCCTGTGCGTCGTCGCCGCGGTGATCAGCGGGGCGATCACCCGGCGGCCGCGGTCTCGCGCGCTGCGGTGAGAAGACGCCGCGCCGCGCCGCGCCGCGCCGCACCGCGGCTGCACTTCTCTGTTGCGGCGGCACAGGTATGTGGCGCCGCAACAGGAATGTGGCGCCGAAGTGATCCCGGCGGGGCGGAGGAGCCAGAGAATTCTCGCGGCGGACTGTCGACATCGGCGGCCGCGGTGCGACGACCGGAGTGAGGCTGGCGCACGCCCGCCTGCAACCGGAAGGATCACCCCATGAAGTACATGATGTTCGTCGTCACGTCGCTCGAGCCCGACGCGGAGTCCGACGAGTCCGACGTCGACCTGTGGGTCGACCCGCTCGACGCGAGCGGCAAGAGGGTCATCGGCGAGGTGCTTGCACCGCAGTCCGACGCCACCGTGGTGAAGGTGCGCGGCGGCAAGGTGCTCACCAGCCGCGGTCCGTACGTCGAGACGGCCGAGGTGATCTGCGGCTTCGACATCCTCGAGGTCGAGAACCTCGACGAGGCGATCGAGATCGCGTCGCGGCATCCGATGGCACGCAACGGCCAGCTCGAACTGCGCCCGTTCATGGTCTGGGACCAGTGAGACGCCGAGGCGGCCCCCACCCGGAGGTGGAGGCCGCCTCGTATGCGGTGTGTCAGTCCGCGAGGTTCTCGCGACGCCTGCGGATCACGAAGAGCGCCCCGCCGGCGATCATCAGCAGCGCCGCGCCGCCGACGGCGATGCCCCACGGGAACTCCGAGCCGGTGGCGGCGAGGGCGCCGGGAGCGACGACGGTGACGCCGACCTCGATCGGGTCGAGACCCGCCGACGTGATCACCAGCCGGTGGTCGCCGAGCGCCAGGTCCGACGGGATCGCCACGGTGAAGCTCAGGCGACCCTGCGTGTCGGCGGCGGGGATGCCCGAGACGACGACCGGGTCGCTGAACAGCGTCGCGGCCACGGTCTGACCCGGCTCGAGGCCCGAGAGCGAGACGCGCAGCGTGCCGCCCTGCTCGACGCGGCCGGAGCCGACGTCGACGTTGGCCCAGTCGCCGCCGCGCTGCGCGCCCGCTGCCGGCGGGGTGCCGCCGGGGTTGACGGGCGTGGGCGGGGTCGTGGCGCCCGGGTCGGTGCCCGGGTCCGTGCCGGGGTCTGTGCCGGGGTCGGTGCCCTCGACCGGGGGCTGCTCGCCGATCAGGTAGGCACGGTTCGCGGGCGACGGCGCGACCGGCCCACCGGCGGCGGCGAAGAATTCCACCGTCGCCTGCAGGTCGATCTGGCCCGAGTCGAGCACGTTCGTGCCGTCGGCGAAGGAGAAGAAGTTGTCTCCACCGGCCGAGAGGAACGAGTTCGTCACGACGCGGAAGGTGTCCGTCGGTCCGACCTCTTCACCCTGGTACTGCATCGACACGATGTGCGCACCGCGCGCCGCCGCCGGGTCATACTCGAACGCGAACCCCTGGGAGACGCCCAGCGCGAGCTTCGGTCGCGATGCGCCGTCGGGCTGCCACTGCTGCTCGAGGATCTCCTTGATCTGCGCGCCGGTCAGGTCGAGCGTGACCAGGGTGTTGCCGAACGGCTGGACGTTCGCGACCTCCCGGTACGACATCGCGCCGTTGTCGTCGCCGAACAGCAGATCGTTGCGGAGGCCGCCCGGGTTCATGAACGCGATCTGCGCGTCCTGGCCGCCGTAGCCGGGGTTCGCGCTCGTCGCCCACAGGTAGACGTCCGCGACCGTGTTGCCCAGCGTGGAGTGCACGCCGCGGTCTTCGCTGCCGGACGAGGTCTTGCCGCGCAGGATGTCGGCCGTGATCGACCCGACCTGCACCTGGCCCTTCTCGTTCGCGACCTTCACTGCCTCGTCGACGATCGCCTTCGTCGCGGTCTGCGGGTACGCGACGTGCTGGCTCACGATCGGGTCGTACAGCGAGACGGTGCCGCCGGTGATCGACTCGAGCTCGCCGGACTCGGTCAGCTCGATGTCGAGCGTGCCCAGCGCGGTGCCGTACTGGTGCGCCTGGATGACCGGGCGACCGCCGATCTCGTGCGCGTACCGCTGGTGCGTGTGCGCCGAGACGATCGCGTCGATGTCGTCGGAGGCGTTCTCCACCAGGTCGCCGAAGGCGTCGTCGGCCTGGCCGGCCTCGATCGCCGAGCTCGCGGCACCCTCGTGGGCGAGCAGGATGACGATGTCCGCGCCTTCCGCCACCGCATCCGCCGCCGCGTCGTTCGCCGAGTCGACCAGGTCGCGGAACTCGATGCCGGCGATGCCGTCGGGGCTCACCATGCCGGCGGTCTGGGTCGTGACGACGCCGACGAACGCGATCTTCGTGCCGTTCACGGTCTTGATCGTGTACGGCTGCAGCGCGTGCTCGTCGGTGCCCTTCACGAAGACGTTCGCCCCGAGGGCGAAGTCGCTCATGGCGTCGGCGTTCTCGTCGCCCTCGAAGCTCGGGATGACGTCGTTCACGAGGTCGTCGAAGCCCTGGTCGAACTCGTGGTTGCCGACCGCACTGGCGTCGAGACCGGCGGCCACGAGCGCGTCGATGGTCGGGTCGTCGTCGTCGATGAACGACTCGAACGCCGAGGCGCCGATGTTGTCGCCCGCCGAGACGAACAGGGTGTTCGGGTTCTGCTGACGGTACTTGTCGACCGCGCCGGCGAGCACGGCGGCGCCCACGACGCCGCCGGTCTCCTGCACGAGGCGACCGTGGAAGTCGTTGATCGTGAGCACGCGCACGTCGGGCTGCGCGGTGGTGAGCTGCGCGACGTCCCACACGGTGGTGGTTCCCGAGACCTCGCTGCCCACGACGAGCTGCGGGGTTCCGGTGGAGGAGCGCAGCGCCGAGATGAACTGGATGCCCTCGGGGCCGAGGTCGCCCGCCGCCGGCGACTCGACGTTCTGCGTGAAGTCGCGGTTGTTGACGTAGGTCACGTACTGGGCTGCCGCCGGGTTCGTGATGTCGTAGACCATCACTCCGCCGACGCGCTCGAGGCCGACGAAGGCGTAGGTCTTGCCGCCCACGACGCCGATCGTGACGTTCTCGGGCTCGGGGCCCTTGTCGTCGCTGCGGTCGTTGCTGTTGTTGTTGTCGTTACTGGCGTTGAAGACCACCCCCGGGATCTGTGACGGGATCTGCTCGAAGTCGTCGCCCGAGTCGAAGACCAGGTTGCCCTTCGTGTCCCAGATCGAGAACGAGCGGCCGCCGTACGCGTACAGCTCGCTGTAGCAGTCCGCACCCTCGGCCTTGCCGAGGTCGGTGACGGCCTTCAGACGGCCGAGGTCGGCGTCGCCCTGCAGACCGGCGAGCGGGCTGCCGTCGCAGATGCCGGCGAGACCGTCCTTGCCGAAGTCCTTGATGCGTGCCTCGTCGATGAAGTAGGCGCCCTCGATCGGGTCCTCGTTCTCGTCGACACCCCACTCGCGGGCGTCACCCTCGTTCGCGGTGACGAGGTAGGTCGCGGTCTTGCCGCCGACCGTCGCCGAGAACGACTGGATGCCGTCGGGCATGTACAGACCCTTGAGACCGGGGTAGGTCTTGATGTTGACGGCCGGCGCGCCCTGCGGGTCGCGGTCGCTGGCGTCGAGTCCGTTGCCCGCGATGCCGTAGTCCTTGTAGCCGAGCGGCAGGATCGAGGTGACTTCCGGCTTGGTGAGGTCGATGACCGCGATCGCATTGGCCTCCTGCAGCGCCGCGTAGGCGGTGGTGCCGTCGACGGTGATGTACTCCGGCTCGAGGTTGCGGCTCACGCGGTTCGCCGTGAGCGGCTTGTCGCCCTGGTCGGGTGCGGCGACGTCGGGGCCGAACACGCGGACCTTCGGGTCGAGCGTCTTCGCGCCACCGGGCTCGAAGGCGCCGAAGCCGGCGGTCTTGACCGCGGCCTGAGCCGGCGCGGCGACGGCGGTCGGCAGCGTCACGACGCTCACCGAGCCCTCGGGGTCCACCGAGAAGTCGCCGGCAGGCTCGCCCTCGTTGGCCACGACCGCGTACTTGCCGTCCTTCGACACGGTGACCATGTCGGGGAGCGCTCCGACCTCGACGGTGCCGAGCACGGCAGCAGCCGCCGAGTCCTTGTTCGCGTCGAAGAAGATGAGGTGGCCCTTGTCGGTCTTCTCCTCCGCCTCGAACGCGACCACGCCGAGACCGTCGTCGCGGACGGCGAGCGAGTTCGCGACGCCCGTCGAGGCGATCGAGAACAGCTCTGTCGGGTGTTCGGGGTCGGTGTTGTCGAGCACGACCACGGTGCCGGCCTGTGCGTTGACCACGAACAGACGGTCGCGGTAGGCCTGGACGATCTCGGCCGCGGACTTCGCGTAGACGCCGGATTCGTGGGTGCCGACCGGGGTCAGCGCGAGTTCGGCGCTCGCGGCGGAGTCGCTGAAGTAGTCCGGAACGAGCGCGGCGGATGCCGCTGTGCTGCTGGTCAGCGCGAGCGCGCAGACGGCCGCGGTCGTCGCGGTGAACGCGACGGCGCGGCGGAAGAGATGCGAAGGCATGCGTGTCCTCGGTGAAGGGGGTGCGGGTGGCGACACGGATGGAACCCAGCGTCCACACCGAATCGGTTCGAGCCTGGATGGCGAAGGTGACCCCGGGGTGAACGGCACGGGACGATTCGGGTGCACGGGTTTCCGAGCAACTACATGGATGTCCTAGTATTCTGGGAGTGGTGACGAAGCCGTCACCCTGACTCACCGGAGAGACGTAATGGACGCCACCCCTGTCCCCGTGCTCGCTCCCGTCGCCATGAGCGAGGACGAGCGTGCCGCAATCATCGAAGCCGTGCGCGACTTCGCGCAGTCCGAACTGGCGCCGCACGCCCTGGAGTGGGACGCGACGTCGCACTTCCCCCGCGACACCCTGCAGAGGGGCGGCGAGCTCGGACTCGGCGGCATCTACGTGCGCGAGGACGTCGGCGGCTCGGGTCTCACGCGCTCCGACGCCGCCCTGATCTTCGAGGAGCTGGCGAAGGGCGACCCGTCCATCGCCGCCTACATCACGATCCACAACATGGTGGCGTGGATGATCGACAGCTACGGCAACGAGGCGCAGCGCCAGGAGTGGCTTCCGCTGCTGACGTCGATGCAGGGATTCGGCAGCTACTGCCTCACCGAGCCGGGTGCCGGGTCGGACGCGGCCGCCATCGCCACGAGCGCGATCCGGTCGGGCGACGAGTACGTGCTGACGGGCGTCAAACAGTTCATCTCGGGCGGGGGCGAGGCATCCGTCTACATCGTCATGGCCCGCACGGATGCCGACGCCGGCGCCCGCGGGATCACCGCGTTCCTCGTGCCCGCCGAAACCCCCGGGCTGTCGTTCGGCCAGCTCGAGCACAAGATGGGGTGGAACGCCCAGCCGACGCGGCAGGTGATCCTCGACGAGGTGCGCGTCCCGGTGGCCAGCATCCTCGGCGGCGAGGGTCAGGGGTTCAAGATCGCGATGTCGGCGCTCGACGGCGGGCGCATCAACATCGCCGCGTGCTCGCTGGGCGGCGCGCAGTGGGCGCTCGACCGCGCTGTGAAGTACGTCCACGAGCGCTTCACCTTCGGCGAGCCGCTCGCCGAGAAGCAGGCCGTGGTCTTCGCGCTCGCCGACATGGCCACCGAGCTGCGCGCGGCGCGCGCCCTCGTCCGCGACGCCGCGGCGGCACTCGACGCGAAGGCGCCCGACGCCTCGATGCAGTGCGCGATGGCCAAGCGCTTCGCCACCGACGCCGGCTTCACCGTCGCGAACCAGGCTCTCCAGCTGCACGGCGGGTACGGCTACCTCCACGAGTACGGGATCGAGAAGGTGGTGCGCGATCTGCGCGTGCATCAGATCCTGGAGGGGACCAACGAGATCATGCGCGTCATCATCGGCCGCCAGCTGCTCGCGCACTGACGATCTCAGGACGAGGAGGTCCGACATGAAGATCGCATTCCTGGGGCTCGGCCACATGGGCCTGCCGATGGCGCGGAATCTCGCCGGCACCGGGCACGACGTGGTGGGCTTCGACGTCTTCCCCGCCGCGGTCGACGCGGCGCGCGGGGCGGGGCTGACCGTCGCGGATTCGGGAACGGATGCTGCCACCGCCGCCGACGTCGTCATCACGATGTTCCAATCCGGCGCGCAGGTGCTCGAGGCCTACCGGGGTTCGGCCGGAGCCGAGGGACTCCTCGGGGTCGCAGCATCCGGAGCGCTGTTCATCGACTGCTCGACGATCGCCGTGGACGAGGCGCGCGCCGCGCACGCGCTCGCCGAGGCGGCCGGGCACCGCTCGCTGGACGCGCCCGTCTCCGGCGGCGTGGTCGGCGCCGAGAACGCCACGCTCGCGTTCATGGTGGGCGGCACGGACGACGACTTCGAGGCAGCCAGGGCGCTACTCGAGGCGATGGGGCGCCGCGTCGTGCACTGCGGCGGGGCCGGCCTCGGCCAGGCCGCGAAGGTCTGCAACAACATGATCCTCGCCGTCTCGCAGATCGCGGTGGCCGAGGCGTTCGTGCTGGGGGAGCGGCTGGGACTGTCGCACCAGGCCCTCTTCGACGTCGCCTCGAACGCGTCGGGGCAGTGCTGGGCGCTGACGACGAACTGCCCGGTGCCGGGCCCCGTGCCCACGAGTCCGGCGAACCGCGACTACCAGCCCGGGTTCGCGGGCGCGCTCATGAACAAGGACCTCGGCCTCGCCGAGCAGGCGGTGCAGCTCACCGGAGTGGACGCCCGCATGGGCATGCTCGCCCGCGAGATCTACGCGCACTACGCCGACGGCCCCGGGGCGGGCCAGGACTTCTCGGGCATCATCAACTCGATCCGCGAGTTCTCCGACTGACCCGGCTCCGCCCCCGAGTCGCTCACCTGTCACGATCTGCCCCCGAGCTCGGCACTTTGTGACAGGTGAGCAGCAGGCACCCCTGGCCCCCATCAGCTCACCTGTCACGAAGTGCCGTCGGGGGCGACACAATGTGACAGGCGAACAGCAACCCGCAACCGAGGAGAGACATGACCGAGTACGAGACGATCCTCGTGGAGACCCGCGGGCGGGTCGGATGGATCACCCTCAACCGCCCGGAGGCGCTCAACGCGCTGAACTCGCAGGTGTGCCGCGACGTCGTGGCCGCAGCATCCGTCTTCGATGCCGATGAGGGGATCGGCGCGATCGTCGTCACCGGCTCGGAGCGTGCGTTCGCCGCCGGCGCCGACATCAAGGAGATGGAGTCGAAGTCGGGGCTCGAGATGCTGATGGGCGACCACTTCGGCGGCTGGACGCAGTTCGCCGCCGTGCGCACGCCCGTGATCGCGGCCGTCTCGGGCTATGCGCTCGGGGGCGGGTGCGAGCTCGCGATGATGTGCGACATCATCCTGGCCGCCGACTCCGCGAAATTCGGGCAGCCCGAGATCAACCTCGGCGTCATCCCCGGCATGGGCGGGTCGCAGCGCCTCATCCGCGCGGTCGGCTACTACAAGGCCGCCGAGCTCATCCTCACCGGACGGATGATGGATGCTGCGGAAGCAGAGCGGTCCGGACTCGTGTCGCGCGTCGTGCCGGCCGCCGACCTGCTCGCCGAGGCGCAGAAGACGGCGGAGGCGATCGCGTCGAAGAGCCTCCCGTCGCTGTACGCCGCGAAGGCCGTGCTCGACGCCGCGCTCGAGACACCGATGGCCGAGGGACTGCGCCTCGAGAAGCACGTGTTCGCGAGCCTCTTCGACACCGAGGACCAGAAGGAGGGCATGGCCGCCTTCCGCGAGAAGCGCGCTCCGGAGTTCACGGGCCGCTGAGGTGGCACCGGCATCCCGGGCTGTCCATCGGTAGGTCAGAGGGGGTCGGGCTGGGGCCTCGGCTCGGTGAAGTCGCCGGCGTCCTTGCGGAACCGCGCGATGATGCGCACGAGCTCAGTGGTGTCGGCGTCCGTGAGGCCGGGGTCCTCGAAGACCTCGGTGTTGAGCGCCGTCGTCGCCCGCTCCACGAGGTCGCGGCCGGTCGAGGTGAGCACGAGCATCGCGGCGCGTCCGTCGCCGGGGTGGGGCTCGCGCGAGACGAGACCGTCGCGGGCCAGGCGGTCGACCGTGTTCGTGACGCTGGTCGGGTGCACCTGCAGGCGGGCGATGGCGCTGGCCATCGGCATCCGTCCCTCTCTCGTGAAGCCGAGGAGGCGCAGCATCTCGTACCGGGCGAACGACAGGCCGAACGGCCTCAGCGCGGTGTCGATGCGCGCGAACAGCAGCTGCTGCGCACGGATGATCGACGTGACGGCGGTCATGCCCGCGGCGGCGCTCTCCCAGCCATGGGCGATCCACTGGCGCTTGGCCTCGGCGATCGGGTCGACCGGAAGACGCTTGGGTGCTGCCATGACGACCTCCTCGTCCCCACCGTACCGGTCCGGGGGCGTGATGATGGACGGCGGATGCCTCGAAACCGGCTTTATGTATACACACGGCGGGTCACGGGTCGGTCATCGCCGGTTCATGTCGCGGGATTGGGTACATTGCGCCGCGAGCCATAGACTCGTGCCCAGCGTGAGGAGATCGTCATGAAGATCGTCGTCCTGGTCAAGGAAGTCCCGGATACCTATGGGGATCGCAAGCTGTCGCTGGAGACCGGCCTGGCCGATCGCGGCGCGAGCGAGACCGTGCTCGACGAGATCGGCGAGCGGGCGCTCGAGGTCGCGCTGTCGTACGCCGACAAGACGCCCGGCACCGAGGTGGTTGTGCTGTCGATGACGCCCGAGTCGGCGTCGGCGACCGTGCGCAAGGGCCTCGCGATGGGTGCCGCGTCGGCGGTGCAGGTCGTGGACGAGGGGCTGCTCGGCGCCGATCTGGGGCTGACCGCCGAGGTGCTCGCGGCGGCGCTGCAGCGCACGGGGTTCGACCTGGTGATCGGCGGCAACCTGTCGACCGACGGCACCGGGGGGATCGTGCCCGCGATGGTGGCCGAGATCCTCGATGTGCCGTCCGCGACGTACCTCAGCTCGGTCGAGATCCGCGAGGGCGAGGTGCTGGGCACACGGGCCTCCGACGGTGCGACGCTGCAGGTGACGGCGGCACTTCCGGCGGTCATCTCGATCACCGAGGCGCTGCCCGACGCGCGCTTCCCCAACTTCAAGGGCATCATGGCGGCGAAGAAGAAGCCGTTCGAGACCCTGTCGCTCGCCGAGCTCGAGATCGATCCGCACGACCCCGCCGCGTCGCGGTCGATCGTGATCGCGCTCAGCGAGAAGCCGCCGCGCGAGGCCGGCGTCAAGATCGTCGACGAGGGGGATGCGGGCCAGAAGCTCGCCGACTTCCTCATCCAGAACCGGCTCGCGTGAGGACAGCACCCATGACTTTTGCGGATGACTCGATCCTGGTCCTCCTCGACACCACGCCCGCGGGCGCGCTCGCGAAATCGGCGGCCGAGCTGCTCGGTGCCGCCGCCTCGGTGGGCACGCCGGTCGCGCTGATCGTCGGCGACGCCGCGCTGGCGACGGATGCTGCGGCCCTCGGCGCCGCGTCGGTGCTGGTCGCGCCGGCCGGCGACGGGCTGACGGTCCCGCGGGTGGACGCGTTGACGGAAGCCGCCGACCAGGTGCGTCCCGACGCGATCCTGGTGTCGAACTCGGTGGAGGGTCGCGAGGTCGCCGGCCGGTACGCCGCGCGGACCCGTTCGGGAGTCGCGGTCGACGCGATCGGCGTCTCGCGCGACGCCGAAGGCGTGGTCGCGCACCACTCCGTCTACGGCGGCGCCTACAACGTGGACTCGGCCGTGACGTGGGGCGCGCCGGTCATCACGATCCGGCAGGGCTCGATCGACGCCCGCGCCGAGGCGGTCGCCGGCGTCGAGGCCGAGCCGCTCGAGGTGCGTGCCTCCGAGCGCCGCGCCGCCACCGTGATCTCGGTGGACGAGGCCGTGGTGTCGTCGTCGCGTCCGGAGCTGCGTGGCGCGGCCCGCGTGGTGTCGGGCGGGCGCGGGCTCGGCTCCGGTGAGAAGTTCGCCCTCGTCGAGCAGCTGGCCGACGCGCTCGGGGCCGCGATCGGCGCGTCGCGCGCCGCGGTCGACGCCGGGTACGTGCCGTACTCGTACCAGGTGGGGCAGACCGGTGTGTCGGTGTCGCCGCAGCTGTATGTGGCGCTCGGCATCTCGGGTGCGATCCAGCACAAGGCGGGCATGCAGACCGCGAAGACCATCGTCGCGATCAACAAGGACGCGGACGCCCCGATCTTCGAGATCGCGGACTTCGGCGTCGTGGGCGACCTGTTCACGGTCGTGCCGCAGCTGATCGCCGCGCTCGAGGCGAAGAAGGCGTAATCCGCATGGCGACGTTCGGTTCCACGGTGCGGCGCGGTCTGCCGCGCGTGCCCGGCGGCGAGCCGTGGCCGCCCGCCGGCGCCGCGCCCGGCGCCAACGGCAACGGCTCGATCGCCGACTCGGTGGCCGAGCCCCCCCTCGTTGAGCGAGCGAGGAGCGAGCGAGACGAAACGCCCCGGACCGACGCGCAACCCGATGTTGGCGAGGCTGCGGCTGCGGTCGCTGCAGCATCGGTGGCGGAACACGGGGGAGCGGATGCCGCGACCCCGCGTGTCGCGACCCCCGAAGCGTCGGCGCCCGGTGCGCGCGCCGTGCGCCGCGGCTTGCCGCGCGTGCCCGGCGGCGAGCCCTGGCCTCCGGCTGGTGCCGCGCCGACCGCCGCGGTGGTGGCAGTCGTTGCCGCCACCGAGACCGCCACGCGGCCAGAAGCGACACCTTCCGAGGCCGCGGCCGAGGCGAAGGTGGCACCTGTGGTCGCCGCCGCCGCGGAGATCGGGCAAGACGTGACACCTTCGGCACCGACCAGCGGGGCGAGGGCGCTGCGCCGCGGGCTTCCCCGCGTGGCCGGCGGCGAGCCGTGGCCTCCGGCGGGATTCGCGCCGACCGCAGCTGCTGCAGCAGCGACGGATGCTGCGCCCGCACGGGTAGCGGAAGCACAGCCGGCGGCTGCTGCCGAGGTGGCAGCATCCGTTGCGCCTGTCGCCCCCGTCTCGCGCACCACCGCCACCGGTGTCCCGCTGTCGGAGCCGTTGCCGTTCCGCCGCACGGTGTGGGCCGGTGCGAACGCGGGCACCCGCCCGGGGGCCACGGCGGAGCCGACGCGGATCGGCCCGTTCACCCGGGTCCAGTGGGCGGGCGCGGTGATCGTCGGCGGCGCCGGCCTGCTGTACGCCGCGGGCATGGCCGTGCTCGCGGTGCGGTGGCTGCTGTCGACGCAGTGGGGGTTGGACTTCCTCGCGGCGTACCCGGGCGAGTACCACCTGCCCGAGGGGGCTCCTGTCGGGTTCCCCGCGTGGCTCGGGTGGCAGCACTTCTTCAACGTGTTCCTGATGGTGCTGATCATCCGCACCGGTCTGCAGGTGCGCACCGAGAAGCGCCCCAGCGTGTTCTGGTCGCCGCGGAACAACGGCCGCCGCAAGATCAGCCTGAACCTGTGGTTCCACCAGTCGCTGGACATCCTGTGGCTCGTCAACGGCGTGATCTTCGTGGTGCTGCTGTTCCTGACCGGGCAGTGGCTGCGGATCGTTCCCACCAGCTGGGAGGTGTTCCCCAACGCGATCAGCGCGGCGCTGCAGTACGTGTCGCTGGACTGGCCCACCGAGAACGGCTGGGTGAACTACAACTCGCTGCAGCAGCTGGCGTACTTCACGACGGTGTTCCTCGCCGCGCCACTCGCGGCGATCACCGGCGTGCGCATGTCGGGGATCTGGCCGAAGAACGCGACGGGCCTGAACAAGGCGTACCCGGTCGAGTGGGCGCGCGCCGTGCACTTCCCGGTGATGCTGTACTTCGTGGTCTTCATCGCGGTGCACGTCTTCCTCGTGTTCGCGACCGGGGCGCTGCGCAACCTCAACCACATGTACGCCGCGCAGGGCTCGGTCGACCCGAACGCCTACGCCGACAACTGGACCGGCTTCTGGTTCTTCGTGGCCTCACTCGTCGTGATCGCGGCGGCGTGGGTCGCGGCGCGCCCGCTCGTGCTCGCGCCGATCGCCCGCCTGTTCGGCAAGGTCTCCGGGCGCTGACGCGGCCGGACTATTCGACGACGACGCCGGCGAGGTCGGCGAGGGCTGCGGCCATCAGGTGCAGCTGCTCCGGTGAGATCGTCGCGCCCCGGAGGCCCTCCATCCCGATCACCTGGCCGATGTCGGCGCCTCGCAGATCGACGTCGGTGAGCTGGGCACCGCTGGCGTTCAGCGTGCCGACGCGGGCGCCGTCGAACGCGACGCGGCGGGCCGCAGCATCCAACAGGTCCATCTCGTCGATGGTGCAGTCCACGAAGGCGACGTCGAGCAGCTCGGCACCCCGCAGGTTGACGTAGCCGAGCTTGCAGCGGGTGAAACGGATGCCGCGCCACGCCACGTCGAAGGCTTCGAGCGAGCCGAGTCTGCTGTCGACGAACTCGACGTCGCGCCAGCCGCCGCGCGCGGCGGAGACCGCGGGGATGTTCGCGCCGGCGAACACGGACTCGACGACCCGCGCGCCGCGCAGCGCCCAGGTTCCGAGGTCGAGGCCGTCGAAGCGGCACGCCTCGACGGTGTCGCCGGTGCCCAGCTCCCACGTCTCGCGGCTGATGCCCGAGTACGCGACGCCGTCGAGGCGGCCCGCGTCGAGCATGGCGTCGTCGCCGGCGTCGAGTGCGCCGAGCACCGACTCGTCGAAGTCGAAGGAGGGCGACTGCGTGCCCTGGGTCTTGCGGGATCTGGCTGCTGGCATCGCGGCAACCCTAGCGCGCAGCGCCGACGCTCCGCCCGCGGGGGAGGACCGGGAGGGGGGATAACCCGAAGAGAAGTCTCCGGATGGCTCGGGCGCGCGGCGCGCCCCGCGCGCCTACCGTAAGGGGCATGACCTCCTCGGACTCTCCTCCCGTCCACCCGGTGACGCGGCCCGCACAGGTGGCGGGCGCCATCGCGCAGCTCGCCGCCCTCGGCGTCATCGGCGCCGCGGCCTTCTCGCTCCTGTTCTCGCTGCTGGGCGTCGGCATCGGTCTCGTGTTCGTGCTCGGCATCGGCCTCGTGGTGCTCGTCGGCCTCGTCTACGTGCTGTTCGCACTCGGCTGGCTCGAGACGCAGCGCGTCGACGGCCTGTACCGGTTCGGGCTCGCACCCCTGCGGCCCCGCTCGAGCGGCCGCCCCGGCTTCGGCGGCTTCCTGCGCACGCTGTGGATGCAGACGATCGACCCGGGCACCTGGCGGGCGATCGCGAACCTCGCGATCGCGACGATCCTCGGCTGGGTCGTCGTGGCCCTCGCCGGCCTCATGGTGTCGGGCGCGGTGCTCGCGTTCACGCCGCTCTTCGCCGACGCGAACGCCGTGCGTCTCGCGCGCACCGGCATCGAGGTGCCGCTCGCGTGGGCGGTGCCGGTGGGCATCTTCGCGGCGCTCTTCTCCGCCGCCGCGCTGATCGGGCTCGGCGTGCTCCACGGCATCCTCGCGCGGGCCATCATGGTGCCCTCGCGCGAGGCGCAGCTCGCCGCCGCAGCGCGCATGTCGAGCCAGCAGCACGCCGGCGCCGTCCGCGCCGCCGACGTCGAGCGCACGCGCATCGAGCGCGACCTCCACGACGGCGTGCAGCCGCGGCTCGTCTCGGTCGGCATGACCCTCGGGCTCGCGCAGCAGAAGATCGACGCCGACCCCGAGGCCGCGAAGGCCCTCATCGACGAGGCCCACACCTCGACCAAGGCGGCCATCACCGAACTGCGGCAGCTGGCCCGCGGCATCCACACCTCCGTCCTCGACGATCGCGGCCTCGACGCCGCCATCTCGGCGCTCGTCGCCCGATCCGTCGTGCCCGTGCACACCGACGTCCGTCTCGACGGCCGCTGCAGCCGCGACACCGAGGCCGCCGCGTACTTCGTGATCGCCGAGGCCCTCACCAACGCCGCCAAGCACTCGCGGGCGACCGAGGTGCGGGTGGTCGCGCGGCTGCGCGAGCCCGGCACGCTGTGGGCCCGCGTCGAGGACAACGGCGTCGGCGGCGCGCGGGTCATCCCCGGCGGCGGCCTCGACGGCATCGTCAACCGCGTGCTCGCGGCGGGCGGCGAGGCCCGCATCGACAGCCCCGCCGGCGGCCCGACGAGCGTGGAGGTGAGCATCCCGTGCGCATCCTGATCTGCGAGGACTCGGCGCTGCTGCGCGCCGGCCTGGTGCGGGTGCTCGAAGACTCGGGCCACGAGGTGGTCGCGGCCCTCCCCGATGCGACGCAGCTGGACGAGACCGTCGACCGCACCGCCCCGGACCTCTGCATCCTCGACGTGCGGCTCCCGCCGACGTGGGTGGACGAGGGCATCCGCGCGGCGCTGTCGCTGCGGGCCCGGCTCCCCGAGCTCGCGGTGCTCGTCCTCTCGCAGTACGTCGAGGAGCGCTACGCCGCCGACCTCATCTCGTCGAGCGGCGGGGCGCTCGGGTATCTCCTCAAGGACCGCGTCGCCGACGTCACCGACTTCCTCGAGGCGATCGAGCGCATCGCGGCGGGCGCCACGGTGCTCGACCCAGAAGTGGTCGCGCAGCTGCTCAGCCGCAGGACGAGGGACGAACGGATGCTGCGCCTCACCGAACGCGAGGCCTCGGTGCTCGCCCTGATCGCGGAGGGACGCTCCAACCAGGCCATCGCCAAGACGCTGCACGTCACCGAGGGCAGCGTCGAGAAGCACATCACCGCGGTCTTCCAGAAGCTGGACCTCGAACCCGACGAATCGGGCAACCGGCGAGTGCTCGCCGCGATCGCCCACCTCGAGCACGGCGGCCCGACGCCGCCGCCCCCGACGACACCCGGCGGCCGCGGGCCGCAGACAGGAACGAACCGATGAGCACGACCATCACGCCTCCGCCCTCCACCCCCACCCCTCCTCCCGTGACGCCCGAGCGTCCCGCCGGACAGCCCCGGCCGCCCGCCGGCGGATCGCGTGCCGTCGCGATCGTCGTGATCGTGCTGGGCGGGATCGTGCTGCTCGGCGCCACGGTCTCGGCCGCCGTCGGGACCATCGCGTCGGCATCCGTCCACACCTCGTCCCGCACCCTCGATGCGGCCGGCGTCGAGGAGCTCGACGTCGATGCCGCGGCCGGCACCCTGCGCGTCGAGTTCGGCGACGTGTCGGACGCGGAGCTCGAGGTGACGAGCTCGTGGGGCGCGGAGGCCTGGCGCTTCGAGCGCGACGGCGACACGCTGCAGGTGTCGTCGCCCGACCGCTTCGGCTGGTTCGGATGGCGCGGCTGGTTCGGCGACGGGGGCGCGGATGTCGTGCTGCGGCTGCCGGCCTCGCTCGATGGCCTCGATGCGGACGTGTCGCTCGCGGCCGGCGAGTTCGTCACCGACGGCGAGTTCGGCCGGCTCGACCTGTCGCTCGCAGCGGGGGCGTTCGACGTCTCCGGTTCGGCCGAGTCCCTCAGCGCCGACGTCAGTGCCGGGCGCGGCACGCTCGAGCTCGACGGCGTCCGCGAGGCCGACCTCACCGTCAGCGCGGGTTCGCTCGACGCCACCCTCACCGGCGCGCAGCCGGACGCCGTCGAGCTCGACGTGAGCGCGGGTTCGCTGCGGCTGACCGTGCCCGAGGGTGACTACGACGTGCGATCGGATGTGTCGGCGGGCGAGTTCGACAACAGCATCGGCTCGGTCCCCGGCGCATCGAGCACGGTCAACGTCCAGGTCTCAGCCGGTCAGGCCGTGCTGAAGTCCGGACGCTGAGCCGCAGCATCCGTCTCCGGCCCGTCGTCGCAGCTCAGCGACGGCGGGCCGGACTTCGCGGTCTGGTCTGCTGCCCCACCACCCCCACCCCTCGTTCGTTCGTCAGATGTATGCGGAATCGGCCGAATCGCGTACATCTGTGACGAACGAACAAAGAGATCGCGCGGAGGGATCGGGGGCGCGAGGGCGGATGCGTCGGGGAGAGACGGATGCTGCCGCCCAAGGCACGATCAGGGGCCGGAGCTGAACACCTCGGCGTCGGCGTCGCGGCCACGCGCGAGGCCCGCGGCGAATCCCTCGGCGTAGGCCTCGTCGGCGCCGAGACGGAACATGTCCTTCTCGAGCGGGCGCACGATCGAGCGGGCGCCGGGCAGGTCCAGGGCGCCGACGAGGTCGGCGCGCCCGCGCACCACGGCCACGGGCCGCCGGGCCGCCTTGCCCTTGACGAGATCCGCCGCCGCGGCCAGCTCGTCGGCGACGCACGGCATGGTGACGACGAGAGGGCGGCCCTCAGCATCCGTGCCCCCGCGGAGGTCTTCGAAGACGTGCACGCCGCCGGCGCCGATCGCGTGGTCGGTCTGCCCCTCGCGCCACGCGCGGCCGAGGGTGTCCGACACCAGGACGCCGACCTCGACGCCGAGTCGCTCGCGCAGCCCTGCGGCGATCGCCCGGGCGGAGGCGTCGGGGTCGACGGGCAGCAGCAGCACCGTGCCCTCGGGCGTGTTCGAGGCGTCGACGCCGGCGGCGGCCGACACCATGCCGAGGCGGTTCTGGACGATGCGCGTCGTCGACCCGTTGGGGGTGCTGCGGGAGGCGACGACCCGCACGGTCTCGGCGGTGATGGCGTCTTCGCGGTCGTCGGCGACGACGAAGCGGCCCTCGGCCTTGGAGACGATCTTCGAGGTCACGACGAGGATGTCGCCGTCGGCGAGGTCGTCGCCTGCTGCGCGCGCGATGACGTCGACGAGGTCGGCGCCCGCCTCGATCTCGGGGATGCCCTCGAGGGGCCAGACGGTGAGCGCGGTGCGAGGCGGCATGGGTCCAGTCTTCCGGATGCGCGGACGCGTCGGCGTCACCCCGGAACGGACGAAGGGGCGCGCCGGCGAACCGGACACGCCCCCTCGGGACAGCGATGCGTCAGCGCACGAAGCGCACCTCGGTCAGCGTCTCGCCGAGGAAGGGCTCGGTGTGCGTGGCGCCGTCCAGCGCGAAGCCGTTGCGCGTGTAGAAGCGGTGGGCGCGCGGGTTGTCGTCGGCGACCCAGAGGTACAGGTCCTCGGACGGCTCGACGACCGCGTCGAAGAGCTTCTGGCCGATGCCGGTGCCGTGGTATGCGTCGAGCAGGTAGATGAAGTACAGCTCGCGGAAACGCGGGGCGTCCTTGTCGCGGGCGGGGCCGGAGCCGGCGAAGCCGACGATCTCGCCGTTCACGAGCGCGGCGAACATCTTGAACTCGGGGCCCTGGACGGCCCAGTGGGTCCAGAGCTCGGCCAGGCGCTTGGGCGAGACGGCCTCGAGGGCGGCCTTGCTGATGAGGTGGTCGTACGTCTCGTGCCAGGCGGTCGCGTGGACGCGACCGAGGGCCTCCGCGTCGACGTCGCGCACCGGACGGACGACGATGTCGGTCTGGGTTTCGGCTTCCATGGGCCAGACTCTACGCGGGTCGGCGCGAGACCCGAAATCGGGCCAACGGCGCGTGAACGGCGGGTGGCGAACGGATGCTGCGCGCCCCGCGATCTCCGCGTTCACGCGGAATCAGTCCGCGGAGGGAGACGGCCCGGACGGATGCCGCGGCTCGCTGTCGAGAACCGACAACCGAATCGGCGCCGTCGTCGAGGATCGCTACGATCGCACCTCGTGAACGTGATGTGGCGGACCCTGATCGTGATGGTGACCGCGCGGCGGCGGCTGCGGCGAGGCGGACGCCTCGGCCCGAACGAGATCAGCCGGATCCGGCTCACCACGCTGCTCACCGACATCGACCTGCTGCGCCACATGAACAACGGGCGCTACCTCTCGCTGTTCGATCTCGGCCGGTGGGACCTGCTCGTGCGCACCGGCCTCTGGGACGTCATGAAGGCCTACGGCTGGTACGCGGTCGTCTCGAGCGAGACCGTGACGTTCCGCAAGTCGCTGAACCTCTGGCAGAAGTTCGACGTCGAGTCGCGCATGATCGGGCACGACGACAGAGCCGTCTACCTCGAGCATCGCGCCGTGGTGGGCGGCGAGGTCTACGCCCGCGCGATCATCCGTGCCCGCATGATGAAGCGCTCAGGCGGCACTCTCTCGCACGATGAGCTCTTCGCCGCGATCGGCCGCCCCGAGGGCGTTCCCGAGGTGGATGCGTGGGTGCACGACTGGGCCGCAGCATCCGCTCTTCCGTCCACGCGCGCCGAGGCGCCCAGCCTCTGGAACTGACGCGTCAGCGGAGGGCGACGGTGGCGATGAGCGACATCGCCGCGATGATGCCCACGTTGATGGTCGCGAGCAGCAGCGTCCAGAACCGGCTGGGCTCCAGGTGCGTCCAGCTGCGGTGATCGACGGCGTCCAGCGCGGCGTCGAGGGAGCGGTACCGGCCGACGGTCCGTCCGCCGCGCGTCGCCACGTAGCCTCGTTCGTCCCGCTTCACCTCGCCCACCCGGCGGCCGAACCGATCGGCGGCCCAGGAGCCGCGCTCGGGGGCCGACCAGTGGATCTCACCGACCCGATCTTCGGTGTGCTGTGTCATGCGTCCACGCTAGGGACGCGTCATCGCCCCCTGCGGGTCTTGACAGAGGCGCCCGCCGCGGTTATTGCGGTGCGGCAGGGCCGTCGGGTTCGGGGACGATGGTGAGTCCCGCGGGCGAGTTCGCCGCCTTGGTGAGCGCCTCGACCCAGGCCGGGTTCAGGCGCGGCTGGCGGCCGCCGAAGTACTCGAATGCCAGCGAGACGTTCGGGCTCAGCCACACGGAGGTGCGTCCGAGGCCGGCTCGGGTCGGGTCGGTCCACGTGAACGGGAACGATTCGCCGCGCCGCAGCTTGGCCCAGATGACCGCCTGGAGATGCGCGAGGATCCGGTCGTCGATCGACGCGGTGACGCGGGTGTCGTAGGTGAGCGTGCCCATCGCCCCCACCTTAGCCCCCGTGCCGCCGCAGAGCCCCATGGCGGCTCCGGGGCGGGGTGGCGCGCATTATACGCAGATTCCCCGTCCGTGTCCGGTGTTGCGCCGGGTTGCGAATGTCGTCGACTCTTGTGACATGCCCCGTTCTCCACAGCTCACTCGTGACTTGCGCGCCGCGCTCTCGACCGGCGAGCTGTGGATCGCGTTCCAGCCCCAGTACGACCTCCGCCCGTCGGGCGCGGACGAGGCCGCGGCACCGGTCGTCCCCGTCGCCGTGGAGGCCCTCTGCCGCTGGAATCACGCACTCCTCGGCGCCGTTCCGCCCGACACATTCATCCCCCTCGCGGAGGAGGGGCACTTCCTCGACGAGGTCGATCTGCAGGTGTTCGCCCGGGCATCCGAGCAGGTCGTGCGGTGGCGCGCGTCGGGCCATCCTCTCGGTCTCGCGGTGAACGCCTCTCCCGCGCACTTCTCGACGAGGTACGCCGACGCGGTCGTCGCGCGACTGGACGGACTCGGCATCGATCCTGCCGGTGTCACGGTGGAGATCACCGAGGCGCCGACGCCCCAGCTGCGCCCGGAGATGGTGACGGCGATGCGGGCGCTGCAGTCCGTGGGGATCTCGATCTCGGTCGACGACTTCGCCGGCGGCGACACCACGGTCGCGATGCTGGAGGCCCTGCCGATCGACGAGGTCAAGATCGACCGCTCGCTCACGCAGCGGACGGACGCCGAAGCCGACGACGTGATCGCCGCCGTGGTGCAGAGCAGCGCCCAGCACGGCTGGCGCGTGCTGGCCGAGGGCATCGAGACGGTCGCCGACCTCGAACGCTCCCGTCGGCGCGGCTGCGACCGCGGACAGGGCTACCTGTGGGGTCTTCCGCTGCCGTCGGAGGAGATGGACGCGCTGCTCGCCACGGTCTGATCAGACCGGGCCCGCGGGCGTCAGAGCCCGTAGTCGGGGAGCTCTTCGCCCGGCTCGTCGGTGGGGGCGGGCGCGTCGCCGACCTCGAACTGCGACCACGTCACCGGCATGCCGGGGGAGAACAGGATGTCGACTCCCGGGCCGCCGCGCAGCGGCGGGATGTTCACGTAGCCGCCACCCGCCTTGATCGCCTCGAGGATCTTCGTCTTCAGCTCCGACACGGGGTCGGGCAGGAAGTAGTCGCGTCCATCGACGGTGAGCCGGTTCACGATCGCCATCGCCCCAGCGTACCTGTGCCCGCGCGCCCGTAGGATCGAGCGGTGGGCACACTTCACTACGGCGCACCTCCCGCGTCCTTCACGATCGACGATCGCACGCTCGCTCACCTCGAGCTGGTCATCATGGCGAAGCTGCGGCGTCGGGAGAACCTCTCGTTCGCCCACGTCGACGAGGACACGTCGCTGCGTCAGGCCGTCTGGATCTCGCCGGTGACGCCGCTGCGATTCGAATACGAGGGTCCGATGCCGGAGATCAACCGGCTCTGGCTGCAGGACCTGATCGACGCCGCGAACTCGTCGGCCGGACTGCGGGTCCTCCCGGAGCCCGACCTCCCGTCACGCTGAGACGCGGCCGCCGCCGTCCCGCTTCGCCCGGTACATCGCGGCGTCCGCCGCATCGAGCAGTCCGCCGGGGGAGATCCCGCGCTCGGCCGCCACGACGCCCGCTGAGGCGCCCGCGGATACCTCGACGCCCCGCACGGTGATCGGCTCGGTGATCGCAGCCAGCGCACGCCCCGCGATCGCGGCGGCTTCCGCGGGCCCGGCGCCGACGCACACGATCACGAACTCGTCGCCGCCGAGTCGCACGACGATGTCGGAGCTGCGGGCCACCCCGCTCAGCCGCCGGCCGATCGCAGCCAGTACGGCGTCGCCCATCTCGTGGCCATGGGTGTCGTTGATCGCCTTGAAGTCGTCGAGGTCGAGGAACACGACGGCCAGCGCCGCCTCCGAGCCGCGCAGCAGCTCATCCAGCCGGTCGTCCAGGAAGCGGCGGTTGTGCAGACCCGTGAGAGCATCGCGCAGCGCGAGCTCGGCGAGCTCCGCCTGCGTGCGTGCGACCATGGCCGACCTGATCTCCTCGCCGAGATCGAACGCGTCCTGCGCGTGCTCGCCCCACGGGAGGCTGCGGCCCGTGACGCTCTCGCGCCAGGCGGAGAAGGACCGGCGCGGGGAGAGAGGCGTGTCGCGGTTCTCGGGTCCCTGGTCGCCGAGCCAGTCGACGGTGCGCGACACCTCGCTGCGCACGAACACCAGCGTGTCGCCGTCGGCGCCCAGCGGGACGATGAGGAGGCCGGTCACGCCGGGCACCTCGACCGCGAGCTCGGGTCGTTCGATCGGGAGCGCCTCCCACAGCAGCCTTCCCGGGCCGAGCTCGTCGATCACGGCGAAGAGACGTGCCGGAGGCGGGACCACGCCCACCGTGTGCACGGAATCGCCCATCCGCAGCAGCGCGCCGTCGGCGGGGACCACATCGAGCACGGTCCGCTCGCCGCTCATCAGCACGGCGCCGACGTCGCCGCGACCGTAGAGCGGGGCGATGAGGGCGATCCGCCGCTCGCGCGCCTCGAGCTGCCGGCGCAGGCGCCGGATCTGCTCGGCGGCGGCGAGCTGGGTGACGACCTGGGTCGCCATCACCTCGAGCGCTCGGCGGAGCAGCACGGGGAGCCGCCGCGGGCTGCGGTGCGCGCACGTGAACATCCCGACGAGACGGTCGTCGATGACGAGGCCGAACGACACCGTCGAGGCCTGCCCCATGTTGCGCATGAACTGGAGGTGGTGCGGCGACACGGCGCGCAGCTCGGTGCCGCCGAGGTCGACCGGCGCCTCCTCCGGGAGGAGGGTGTGCAGGGCGAGTCCGGGGTCTTCCGTGTCGGCGATCACCCGCGATCGCTTCTCGATGTACAGGGCACGGGCCTGCGCGGGGATGTCGGACGAGGGGAAATGCAGCCCGAAGTACGGCTCCATGTCGGGCTCGCGCTCGTCGGCCACGACCTGTCCGTGGCCGTCGTCGTGGAATTCGTAGCACATCACGCGGTCGTAGCCCGTGATGGCTTTCATCTCGCGCGCAGCCGACTGGCGCAGCTCGTCGGGGTCGGTGATGCCCGCCAGCCGCTGGATGGCGCCGACGACGCCGGTGCGGACGTACTCGAGCTCCGGAACGACGGGTTCGAGCTCGACCATGAGCGGCACGGTCCCGCGATGCGCGATGACGTCGTAGACGGCGCCCTCGAACTCCGCGCGCACCGGGTCGACGGCCAGCCCCTGGCTCAGCGCCCACGAGAGCGTGTCGCTGCCGGCCGCGCGCAGATCGCGACCGAGCCAGTGCTCGACGTTCTCGCTCACGACGACCACGACGCCGGTCGCCTCGTCGATGCCGAAGAGCGCGCCGTGCGACTGGATGCGTCCGATGGTGCGGATCTGCTCCTGCGAGCACTCCCGCAGCCGGAGCGCCTCGGCGTCATCGCGGGGGAGGTCGCCGTCGTAGACGAGTGCGGGTGAGTCGGTCAACGCGAGTCCTTACGGGCGTAGCGGGTGGGGGGAACTGCGTCGGCGAGAGGACTCATCCTATGCGGGCGCGCGTCGGGAACCTATTGCCCCGCGGCGCACGTCCGCTCTAGCGCAACCGGCGTGCGCACGCAACGGGTTTGCCGGTCGCCGGGTCCGGAGGTTGCCTGACAGTGGTGGCGCCGGTCGACCCCCGCCGGCGCCGGAGGGAGAAGGAGGAGCCGTGGACACGACCACCCTGATCTGGATCATCGTCGGCATCGTCATCCTGCTCGTGATCGTCGGCGTCGCCCTGCTGCTCACCGCGCGCGGGCGCCGCGAGCGTCGGCGGGAGCACCAGCACGATCGCGCCGAGAAGATGCGCGAAGAGGCGCGCGAGACGGAGCTGCAGGCCCGCCAGCACGAGGCCGAGGCGGCACGCGCCCGTGCGGACGCCGCCGCGGCAGCCGCCGCCGCAGAGGATGCCAAGGCACGGGCGGCCGAAGCCTCGATGGACGCCGAACGCCGCGCCGGACGCGTCGACGACCACCGCGCCGAAGCGGAGGGACTGCGCCAGCAGCACGCCGAAGCGCTCCGCAAGGCCGACGCCGTCGACCCCTACGTCGACGATGCCGACGGTCGCACCGCCGCGGCGCCGCCGGCCGCCGCGTACACGGGCGACTCCGGGGACGGCCGCGACGCCGTGCTGGAGGGCACCGAGCGTGACCGCCGGAACACCGCGGACGCCCGCGACGACGCCCGCTCCGGCGGGCCCGCCGGCACACGGGCCGACGCCCGCGCAGACACGCACGACGACGCCGCGCGCGAGAAGATCACCCGGCCGCCCGCTCCGCCGGCGCGCACCGAGCGCCCCTGATCGGGAGACGGATGCTGCGACCTCGCCGACCCGCGATGCCCGGGCTCGCCTAGGGGCCCGGGGGCGCAGCATCCGTCCGCCGCAGCGGGAACGCGTCGCGGAGCGCGCGCCGCACCTCGAGGATGCCGGCGCGCGCCTGCGAGGCCGTGCGCTGCGCCGTGAAGATCTCGCGCGCGGGGCGTCCGGGCAGATCCAGCAGCGACACCGGGATCGCCGAGCCCTCCCACAGCAGGTCGGGCAGCACCGCCACCGCCTGTCCCGCGGCGACCAGTCGCGCATGCGCGGACAGGTCGGCGAGCTCGTACCGCACGTCGGGCTCGAACCCGGCGGCGCGGCACTGCTGAACGGCCCACAGTCGCGCGGCGGTGCCGGCGGGCTCCATCACCCAGGGGCGGTCGCGCAGGTCGTCGAGCGAGCGGGCGGGATCGACGGCTGCCACCGCCAGGTGGATCGGGTCGGTGCCGAGCGGATCGCGCTCGAGGCCCTGCGCGTGCGCGCGCGTGTGACCGGGGTACTGCTCGGCGATCACGAGGTCGACGCCGCGCGCCGTGAGCTCGAAGAGGCCGAGCTCGGGCGGCATCTCGACGAGTTCGACCCGCAGATCGGGCGCGCGCTCGGCGAGGAGCGCGAGCGCCGCGGGCACGATGGCGAGCGCCGCGGTCTGCATGACCGCGACGCGGACGGGGGCGAGGCCGGGGTGCAGCGACTCGAGCTCGCCGCGTGCCCGCTCGTCGAGATCGAGGGCGCGCGCGGCGTGCGCGGCGAGGACGCGACCGTGCTCGGTGAGTCGCACGCGCCGGCCCTCGGGGGCGAGCAGCGCGACGCCGGCCTCCTTCTCGAGCTGCGCGAGCTGCTGCGAGATCGTGGACGGGCTGTACGACAGCGCCTCGGCGACGGCGGCGAGCGTGCCGCGCAGCGCGAGCTCGTGGAGCAGTCGCAGGCGTCGCAGTTCGAACATCGGAATCCCATCGAGAATCTCGAACGATATCGATCGTAGATGATCGCTATTCACGAATGAACGGATGCCTCACCCTTGACCTCATGCAGCAGGTGGAGCCGATGACGCACGATGAGGTGCAGGCTGGAAGCACGGAGTCCGACGACGTGACGGCTGGAGTGCGAATGGAAGACCGATCCGACGAGCGCCTGGCCGGCGAGGCGGTGGCCTTGGCACAGCGGTGGATCGCGGAGAGCGCCGAGGTCGCGGTCGACCCGGCGGCCGAGCGCCTGGCCGGCGTGCTGAAGGACCCGAACGGCCTGCCGTTCACCATCGGGTTCGTCGACGGCGTGATGCGTCCCGAGAGCCTGTCGGCCGCAGCATCCCATCTGCAGCGCGTCGCGCCGCTCGTGCCCGACTTCCTGCCGTGGTACCTGCGCGGTGCCGTGCGCGTGGGCGGTGTCGTCGCACCGGTGCTGCCGTCGCCGGTCGTTCCCATCGCCCGCCGGGTGCTGCGCGAGATGGTCGGCCACCTCGTCGTCGACGCCCGCCCCGACAAGCTCGGCCCCGCCATCGCCGCGCTGCGCGAGAGCGGCGCACGGCTCAACCTCAACCTGCTGGGCGAGGCGGTGCTCGGGGAGCAGGAGGCGCTGCGCCGGCTGGAGGGCATTCACGAGCTCATCCGCCGACCCGACGTCGATTACGTCTCCGTGAAGGTCTCGGCGATCGCCAGTCACATCTCGATGTGGGCGTTCGAAGAGGTCGTCGAGAAGGTCGTCGACCGGCTGCGGCCGCTGTACCTCACGGCGGCGTCGCCGACGAGCTCGGCGAGCGGGCCGACGTTCATCAACCTCGACATGGAGGAGTACCGCGACCTCGATCTCACGATCGCGGTGTTCACGCGCCTGCTGGCGGACCCGCGTCTTCGGCACCTGGAGGCGGGCATCGTGCTCCAGGCGTACCTCCCCGACGCATTGCCCGCCCTCGAGCGCCTCACCGCGTGGGCCCAGGAGCGCGTCGCCGGCGGCGGCGCCCGCATCAAGGTGCGCCTCGTGAAGGGCGCGAACCTCGCGATGGAGCGCGTCGACGCCGTCATGCACGACTGGAGCCTCGCCACCTACGGCGAGAAGGTCGACTCCGACGCCAACTACGTGCGCTGCCTGCGGTACGCGCTGGACCCGGCGCACACGCGGGCCGTGCGCATCGGCGTCGCCGGGCACAACCTCTTCGACATCGCCTATGCGTGGCTGCTCGCCGGCCGGACCGGCGTGCGCGACGCTTCGGCAGGCTCGGTGCAGGCGGGATCGAGCGCCGCCGGCGCGTCGCCCGATGTCGAGTTCGAGATGCTGCTCGGCATGGCGCAGGGCCAGGTCGAGGCGGTCACGCGCGAGGTCGGCCATGTGCTGCTGTACGTGCCGGTCGTGCGCCCCGACGAGTTCGACGTGGCCATCAGCTACCTGGTGCGCCGCCTCGAGGAGAACGCGTCGAGCGACAACTTCCTCTCGGCCGCCTTCGACCTCGCCGACGACCCCGCGATGTTCGACCGCGAGCGCGACCGGTTCCTCGCGTCGCTCGTGCGCGCCGGCGACCCTGCGCTCGCGACCGGGCCGAACCGCGGGCAGGACCGCGCCGTCGAGGCGGCGCTCGCCGCCGGCGGCGAGGACGCCGCGGCCGCGGCCGACGCCGCCCGCGCCGGGTCCCCCCGCGCACAGGCGCGCCTGCGCCGCGCGGCGGCCACCGCGGACGAGGCGGGTCTCACCCAGGCCGTGATCGGCATCGCGCGCTCCGCCGCGCCAGGCGACACGGCGCCCGTGGAGCGGTCCGTCCCCGAGCAGGTGTTCGGCGCCGAGGCGTTCGTCGAGACCGCGGTCTTCGCGCCGCGCGAGTCCGGGATCCGGGTCGCGGGCGCCCCGGGATTCCGCAACACCGCCGACAGCGACCCGGCCCTGCCCGCGAACCGGGCGTGGGCGCGCAGCATCCTGTCGCGCATCGAGACCTCCCGCGCCGGCGACGCCACCGTCGCGGCGGCCCGTGTGGCCGACGAGCCCACGCTGCAGGGAATCGTGGCACGCGTGCGCGACGCGGCGCCCGCGTGGGGTGGGCTCCCCGCGGCCGAGCGCAGCCTCGTTCTCACCGCCGCCGCACGGGCGCTCGAGGCCCGCCGCGGCGAGCTCATCGAGGTCGCCGCCTCCGAGACCGGCAAGGTCTTCGCCGAAGCGGACGTCGAGGTGAGCGAGGCCGTCGACTTCGCGAACTACTACGCCGCGACCGCGCGCGAGCTCGACCGCGTGAGCGGGGCCGTGTTCGAGCCGGCACGACTCACCGTCGTCACCCCGCCGTGGAACTTCCCTGTCGCGATCCCCGCCGGCGGCGTGCTGGCGGCGCTCGCCGCGGGCTCGGGCGTCGTCTTCAAGCCCGCCCCGCAGGCACGGCGCTGTGCGGCCGTCGTCGCCGAGGCGCTGTGGGAGGCGGGCGTGCCGCGCGACGTGCTCGCCCTCGTCGACATCGACGAAGGCGGCCTCGGGCAGACCCTGCTGTCGCACCCCGACGTCGACCGCGTGATCCTCACCGGAGCGTGGGAGACGGCGGCGCTCTTCCGCTCGTGGCGTCCCGACCTGCCGCTTCTCGCGGAGACCAGCGGCAAGAACGCGATGATCGTCATGCCGACCGCCGACCTCGACCTCGCCGCATCCGATCTCATCAAGAGCGCGTTCGGCCATGCCGGCCAGAAGTGCTCCGCCGCATCGCTCGCGATCGTCGTGGGTCCGGTCGGGCACTCGCAGCGCTTCGCGCGGCAGCTGGTGGATGCTGCGACCTCGCTGCGCGTCGGCCCGCCGTCCGACCCGCTCAGCGAGGTCGGCCCCGTCGTCGAGGTGCCGCGCGGCAAGCTCGAGTGGGCGCTCACCACCCTCGACGAAGGGGAGTCGTGGCTCGTGGAGCCGCGACGCGTGGACGGTGCGCCCGAGTACGCCGGGCGGCTCTGGACCCCCGGCATCCGCACCGGGGTGCAGCCGGGGTCGCGCTTCCATCGCGAGGAGTTCTTCGGCCCGGTGCTCGGGATCATGCACGCGTCGTCTCTCTCGCACGCGATCGAATTGCAGAACGCCGTCGCCTACGGACTCACCGCGGGGCTCTACACGCAGCACCCCGACGACCTCGCGCTGTGGCTCGACCGCGTCGAGGCGGGGAACCTCTATGTCAACCGCGGCATCACCGGCGCGATCGTGCAGCGCCAGCCGTTCGGCGGCTGGAAGCGCTCATCGGTCGGCGCGGGCGCCAAGGCCGGCGGTCCGAACTACCTCGTGGGCCTCGGTCGGTGGCGTGCGAGCTCCGGCGCCGCGGCGTCGACGACGCTGCACCTGCGCGGCCTCGACACCCGCATCGCCGCGCTCATCGAGGCCGCCCAGCCGTCGCTCGGCTACGAGGCGTTCGAGTGGCTCCGCCGCGGCGCCCTGTCGGACGCCATCGCGTGGGACCGCGAGTTCGGCCAGGTCAAGGACGTCTCGGCCCTCGGCGTCGAGCGCAACCTCTTCCGCTACCGTCCGATCCCGGCGGTCGCGCTGCGCGCCACCGCCGACGCCTCGTGGCAGGCGGTGCTGCGCGTCGTGATCGCGGGCCTGCGGGCGGGCTCGAGGCTGACCCTGAGCGCGCCTGTCGGCCTGCCGGCGGCCGTGCGCCGGGTGCTCGCCGACGAGGACGTCGCCGTGTTCGTCGAGACCGACGAGCAATGGCTCGAGCGTCTCACCGCGGTCGACATCGTCGCGGCGGCCGCCGACGCCGACCCCGAGCCGCGGCCCGCGCGCGTGCGCCTCATCGGCCAGACTGCCTCGGTGGCGGCGCTGCACACCCTCGTCGCACAGGCGGTGGGCGGCGACCCCGACCTCGCGGTCTACGACAACGAGGTGACCACCGCCGGCCGGCTGGAGCTGCTCCCGTTCCTCCACGAGCAGTCCGTGACGATCACCGCCCACCGCTTCGGCAACCCCGACCCCTGGAGCGAGCAGGTCATCTGACGGAGACGGATGCTGCGGCCCGCAGCATCCGTCCCGGCATCCGTGTCAGCCCAGCGGGTCGGCCCGCAGGTCGCGCACGTGGTAGAACTCCGGGTCCCGGCGGAGATAGACGAGCCAAGCGGGCAGGAAGCACGCCGACTGGAGGTAGTCCTCCTGGGAGGCGTGGATCTTCCCGCCCTCCATCTTCTTGCCCGTCTCGGCGATGACGGGTTGAGGCATCCTCATCCGAGCGGTGCGCGGTCCCCGTGCCACGGCGTCCTTCTACAACGTTGGAACTTTCTTTGCCGTTCGGCTTGACATCGCCTCTGCCGGCGTCGCACACTGTTCTCCACCGAACAATTCCAACGTTGTAAATCAACGAAGGCATCCCACGGTCAGCGACGATCGATCTCCCGATCCGAGCGCTGACCACCACAGCACTACGAGAGGAAACGTGATGACGAAGTCACGGAAGTCGGTCGTCGCCGCAGCGGCGATGCTCGCCGCCGGCGGTCTGATCCTGTCCGGCTGCGCCGGCGGCTCTGCCGGCGGCGGCACCGAGCAGCTGACCTTCATGTTCCGCGGTAGCGACGCCGAGAAGGCGGCCTACACCGCGGCGATCGAGCAGTTCGAGAAGGACAACGACGTCGACGTCAAGATCATCATGACGACGGCCGACGAGTACAGCACCAAGCTCAAGGCGGCGATCACGGGCAAGCAGGTCCCCGACGTCTTCTACGTCGACCCGGGCAGCGTGCAGGCGTACGTCAAGACCGGCATCATCAAGGACATCACCGAGTACGTCGAGGGCGACGAGGACCTCGATCTGGACAACGTGTGGCAGTACGGCGTCGACAGCTACCGCTTCGACGGCAAGCTCATGGGCCAGGGCGCGATCTACGCGATGCCCAAGGACGTCGGCCCGTTCTCATTCGGCTACAACCGCACGATGTTCGAGGCGGCCGGCATCGCGCTCCCCAGCACCGACGAGCCGTACACCTGGGACGAGTTCGTCGAGGTGTCGAAGCAGCTCACGAAGGACCTCAACGGCGACGGCACGCTCGACCAGTGGGGCACCGGCCTCAACGTGATGTGGAACCTGCAGCCGTTCGTCTGGTCGAACGGCGGCGACTGGCTGAACGAGGACCGCACCGAGGTCACCGTCGACAGCCCCGAGTTCGCCGAGGCGCTGCAGTGGTTCGCCGACCTGTCGAACGTCGAGGGCGTGACGCCCTCCACCACCGACGCGCAGACGCTCGACACCTACCAGCGCTGGATGCAGGGCCAGATCGGCTTCTTCCCGGTCGGCCCCTGGGACGTCCCGGTGTACGAGACGCTCGAGTTCGACTGGGATCTCATCCCCTACCCGGTCGGCGCCACCGGTGAGACGGCGACCTGGACCGGCACCCTCGGCATCGCGGTGAGCGAGAGCACGAAGGACCCCGACACCGCCGCGAAGCTCGCGATCTACCTCTCGACCGACCGGACGGCGCAGCAGTCGCTCATCGACGCCGGCGTGCAGATCCCGAACCTCATCGACATGGCCGACGAGTGGGTCACCTCGTCGACCCTCCCGCCGCAGAACAAGCAGGAGTTCCTCGACATCGTCCAGGACTACGGCCGTGCCCTCCCCGCGAACACCACCTACAGCCCCGAGTGGTACGACGAGCTGTTCAAGAACATCCAGCCCGTCCTGGACGGCGAGCAGACGGCCGCGGACTACCTGAAGGAAGTCCAGCCCCGCATGCAGGAGATGCTCGACAAGGCCAACGCCGACGCCGGCATCGGCTGACCCCGAGGCTCAGTCCTTCGAAGCCTGATCGGAGAGCGGATGCCGCGGCCCCGGCCGCGCCGAGCGCACCGGCCGCGCCGGGTCGCGGCATCCGTCCCCCCTCCTGCTGTCCTTCTCGAATCGAGGTCCCTCATGTCGACGACGACACCCGTCCGCCGCTCGCGGCTCCACCGTCGCGAGCACCGCGTGGCGCTCGCCCTGGTCGCGATCCCCGTCGTCGGGTTCCTGGTGTTCACCGGCTACCCGCTCGTCTTCTCGGTCTACGCGTCGTTCACGAAGTGGAACGGCCTGAGCGAGCCCGCCTTCAACGGCATCGACAACTTCGTCGAGATGGCCGGCGACACGTACTTCTGGCAGTCCATGGGCAACACGAT
This sequence comes from Microbacterium sp. NPDC056569, assembly GCF_042793475.1. Classification (NCBI taxonomy): domain Bacteria; kingdom Bacillati; phylum Actinomycetota; class Actinomycetes; order Micrococcales; family Microbacteriaceae; genus Microbacterium; species Microbacterium sp. NPDC056569. The sequence goes on from NZ_JBHTUV010000006.1 coordinate 88,641, forward strand.
CTTCTACATGATCGGCATCCCCATCGGCCTGATCCTCTCGCTGCTGCTCGCGCTCGCGCTCAATCGCAAGATGCGCGGCACCACGTTCTTCCGCACCGTCTACTACGTGCCGGTCATCTCGTCGCTCGCGGCGGTCGCGATCCTCTGGCAGTGGGCGTACAACGGCGACTTCGGCCTCGTGAACCAGGTGCTCGCGCTGTTCGGCGTCGAGGGTCCGAACTGGCTGCAGAACCCCGACACCGTCAAGCCCGCGATCATCATCATGGCGGTCTGGAAGGGCCTCGGCTACTCGATGCTGCTGTACCTCGCGGCGCTGCAGTCGGTCCCGCGCCACCTCTACGAGGCGGCCGCTCTCGACGGCGCCGGCGCGTTCCAGCAGTTCCGGCACATCACCGTGCCGATGCTCAACCCGGTCACGTTCTTCCTCGTCGTCACGAGCATCATCGGCGGCGCGCAGATCTTCATCGAGATCAACATCATGACCCCCACCGGCGGCCCGGAGTTCAGCTCCGCCTCGATCGTCTGGTACATCTGGCAGAAGGCGTTCAACTACCTGCAGATGGGCTACGCGACGGCGATGTCGGTGGTCCTCGGCCTGCTCGTCTTCGTCGTGACCGCGATCCAGTTCCGGCTCAACCGCCGCTTCCAGTTCTCGATCGACTGAGGCCATCATGACGCTCACCACCCCCGACACCCTGTCCGCGCTCGACGCGGAGGTCACCGGCAAGCCCCGACGTCTGCCGAAGCGCCGCCTCGGCCGTCCCACCGGCAACACCGCCGGCGTCACCCGCCGCGCGTCCGCATCGCGCCGCCTCGTGAACACCGTCCTCATCGCGCTGCTGTCGATCGGCGGCATCGTGATGATCGCGCCGCTGCTGTGGACGTTCAGCACCTCGCTCAAGACCCGCGAGGCAGTCTTCGCCCTGCCGCCGCAGTGGATCCCCGATCCCGTGATGTGGGAGAACTACGTGCGGGTGTGGTCGGCCGGTCCGCTGCTCTCGGGCATCGTGAACTCGATCATCGTGTCGGCGACGGTGACGATCATCGGCACGGTCACCTCGATGCTCGCGGCCTTCGCGTTCGCGAAGCTCCGCCTGCCCGCCAAGAACCTGCTGTTCCTGATGCTGCTGTCGGCGATCATGATCCCGTTCCCGACGATCATGATCCCGCAGTTCAAGCTCTTCGCCGACCTCGGCATGGTCGACACCCTGTGGCCGCTGATCCTCCCCGGGGTCTTCGGCAACATCGTGATGATCTTCTTCATCCGCCAGTACCTCGAGTCGGTGCCCGACTCGATCATCGAGGCGGCCAAGATCGACGGCGCCGGTTACCTCCGCATCTTCTTCACGCTGATCTTCCCGGCGATCCGCCCGGCGATCGCGGCGCAGTTCATCCTGTGGTTCATGGCGGTGTGGAACGACTACCTCGCACCGATCATCTACCTGAACTCGCCCGAGAAGCAGACGCTGCAGCTCGTCATCGCGAGCTTCAATGCGACCTACGCGAGCCAGACGGACTACCCGCTCATCATGGCGGCGTCCTTCATCGCGCTGATCCCCGTGCTCGTGGTGTTCGTCGTCTTCCAGCGGCAGATCATCGAGTCGGTCGCCCTCACCGGGGCGAAGGGCTGACATGGCGTTCCCGATCGCAGACCCGACCTCCGACCCGACGACGTGGGGCGCGCGCAACGCACACGATCCCACGGTGGTGCGCGCAGACGACGGCCAGTGGTACATGTTCTCGACGGATGCCGCCGCCGGTGTCGACGACATCCCCGCGGGCGTCCACGTGCGAACGTCACCCGACCTCGTCCACTGGACGTTCGTCGGCACGGCTCTGGACGGCGTCCCCGTCCCGGCCCTCGCGCACACCGGCGCCGCGGGACTCTGGGCGCCCGAGGTCGTGCGCTGGCCGACCGCCGACGGATCGCCGCGCTGGCACATGTACTACTCGGCCTCCACGTTCGGGTCGCGGACGTCCGTCATCGGACTCGCGACCGCCGCGTCCCCGGCCGGCCCCTGGACGGATGCCGGACCCGTCGTCTCGACCACGCACGACGTCGACCGGCACAACGCCATCGACGCCGCCGTCGTCTTCGACCGCGCGGGGCGCCCGTGGTTCACGTACGGATCATTCTTCGGCGGCATCCACATCCTGCCGCTCGATCCCGCGACGGGCTTCGCCCAGCACCGCGGCGATACCGGCACGCTCATCGCCCGCCGCCCGGCGAGCGTCGACGGCGCCGTCGAGGGCGCGTACATCGTGTACCGCCCCGAAGAGGACCGGTACGTGCTGTTCGTGTCGTACGACTCGCTGTTCGACAGCTACAGCGTGCGCGTCGCGGTGGCCGACGAGGTCACCGGGCCGTACGTCGACGTGAACGGCCGGTCGCTCACCGACACGGAAGGCGTCGCACCGGATGCCGTGGGCACGAAGATCCTCGGCGGCCACGTGTTCCCCGGCGGCACGGCCTGGATCGCTCCCGGCCACAACTCCGTGTTCCGCGACGGCGAGCGGCTCTTCGTCGTCCATCACGTGCGCCGAGCCGACGACCCCACGCGGCACGAGGCGCAGATCCGCCGTGTGCATGTCACCGCATCCGGCTGGCCGCTCGTGTCGCCGCACCCGTTCGCCGGGTACGAGGCCGAGCGCCTGCCGCAGGCCGAGGGCGTCGAGGGCGACTGGAACGTGGTCCGCCTGGACCCGGCACGACGCGGGGTGGAGGCATCCGTCCCGCTGCGCGTGGTCGCCGCCGCGCACACCGACGGCGACGCGGTGACGACCCCCCTCATCGTGCAGGCGGACGGCGGCGACGTCGTGCTCGACGCGGTCGTGTTCGGAGCGTGGGATCCCGTGGCCGAGCGCCCCGTGCTCGCGTTCGCGGGGCTCGATGCCGAGGGCATCGCGTGGACGGGGTCGAAGGCGGTGGCGCCATGATCACCGAGTACGCCTGGGCGGGCCGCGTGATGGCGTGGCTGCGGGTCGTCGCGGGCCTCATCGTCGTCAACCTGCTCTTCCTCGCCGGGAGCGTCGTCGGTCTCGTCGTACTCGGCGTCGCGCCGGCCGCGCTCGCGGCGACGGCGTGCCTCACCCGCATGCGCGACGGCGAGGGCGAGACGGGGCTCGTGCGCGAGTTCGCGGCCGTCTACCGCGCGCAGTTCTGGCGCGCGAACCTCATCGGCCTGCCGTTCGGCGTCGTCGCGGTGCTGCTCGCCGCCGACACCGCGGTGCTCCCGGCACTCGACGGCGTCGCGGCCGCGGCGCTCGCCGGCTTCACGTGGGTCGCGGCCGCCGTCGCGGTGCTCGTGTTCGCCTGCGCGCTGACCGTCGCGGTGCGCTACGACGAGACCGCCGGCGCGGTGCTCCGCTACGCCGCGGTGCTGCCGTTCACGTCACCCCTCATGAGCGGCGTCATGCTCGTGAGCCTCGGTGCCGTCGCGGTCACGCTCGCACTGATCCCGGTCCTCGTCCCGCTGGTCGGATTCGCCGTGCTCCTCTTCGTCGCGGGGTGGTTCGTCGACCACCGCCTCGCCGCACTCGACCCCGACCACCCCCGCGCCGGCGACCGTCGGCGTGAGCACGCACCCTCGGCCGAGGCATCCGCCGCCCGCTGAGCGCCCGCCCCGACACACCCATGCATTGCGGCGCACCCCGCGCCGGAACGTCCCTGCCGCGCTGCCCGCAGCCGGCCCGTCCCTGGAGAAGAGAACGTGACCCTCACGACCACCACGACCACCACGACCGCCACGGCCCGTGTCTCGGTCGACCGCGAGGCGGTCGTCGCGCAGATCGACCGCCGCATCTTCGGCTCGTTCGTCGAGCACCTCGGCCGCTGCGTCTACGACGGCATCTACGAGCCCGGCCACCCGACCGCCAACGAGGACGGCTTCCGCCTCGACGTCGTCGACCTCGTGCGCGAGCTCGGCTCGACCACGATCCGCTACCCCGGCGGCAACTTCGTGTCGGGATTCCGCTGGGAGGACAGCGTCGGCCCGCGGGACCAGCGCCCGGTGCGCCGCGACCTCGCGTGGCACTCGCTCGAGACCAACCAGGTCGGCGTCGACGAGTTCTCGCGCTGGCTCAAGCTCACCGGCTCCGAGCTGATGATGGCCGTCAACCTCGGCACGCGGGGGATCGAGGCGGCCCTCGACCTGCTCGAGTACTGCAACCACCCGTCGGGCACGACGCTCAGCGATCAGCGCATCGCCAACGGCTCGGTCGAGCCGCACGGCATCCGCATGTGGTGCCTGGGCAACGAGATGGACGGCCCCTGGCAGACGGGCTACATGACCGCCGACGACTACGGCAAGCTCGCCGCGCGCACGGCCCAGGCGATGAAGGCCGCCGACCGCGATCTCGAGCTCGTCGTGTGCGGCTCGTCGGGCTCGGCCATGCCGACGTTCGGCGACTGGGAGCGCACCGTGCTCGAGCACGCGTACGACCACGTGGACTTCATCTCGTGCCACGCGTACTACCAGGAGCGCGGCGGCGACCTCGCCTCGTACCTCGCGTCGTCGCTCGACATGCAGTACTTCATCGAGACGGTCGTCTCGACCGCCGACCACGTCGGCAACAAGCTGAAGTCGTCGAAGAAGATCAAGCTCTCGTTCGACGAGTGGAACATCTGGTATCTCGACGAGCACCGCGAGTCCGACGAGGTCAACGACGAGTGGCGCTACGCGCCGCGCCAGCTCGAGGACGTCTACTCGGTGGCCGACGCCGTCGTGCTCGGCAACCTCATGATCACGCTGCTGAAGAACCACGACCGCGTCGCGTCCGCCTCGCTCGCGCAGCTCGTCAACGTCATCGCGCCGATCATGACCGAGCCCGGCGGTGCGGCGTGGCGCCAGACGACGTTCTTCCCGTTCTCGGTGACATCGCGCCTCGCGCGCGGCGAGGTGCTGAAGCCGCGCATCGACGCCGGCACGTACGAGACCGCGGTGTACGGCGACGCGCCGCTCGTCGACTCGGTCGTCACGACCGACGGTGGCGCCGCCGCGGTGTTCCTCGTCAACCGCAGCCAGACCGAGGCCATCGAGGTCACCGTCGACGTCTCCGAGCTGGGCGTCGCGACGGTCGCCGAGGCCCTCACGCTGTGGGACGACGACGTGTACGCCAAGAACACGCTCGCCGACCAGGAGCGCGTGGGGCTCAGGACCCTCGACGGCGTCGTGCTCGACGACGGCATCCTCACCGTCACCCTGCCGCCGGTGTCGTGGTCGGCGATCTCGCTCGCATGACCGTGGTGGGCCGGCGGGCGGCGGCCGCAGCATCCGTTCTCGTCGCGGTCCTCGCGATCGCGAGCGGATGCGCGGCCGCCCCCGCCGTGCCCGCCCCCACGGGGGACACGTTCGTGCACGACCCCGCCTTCGTCGCGGGGGAGGAGGGCGAGCCGTCGTTCCTGTATTCGACGGGCAACGGGCAGATCGGCGACGGCAACATCCAGATCCGGCGTTCTGCCGACGGAGTCGACTGGGAGGACGCCGGCACGGTGTGGGACGAGAAGCCCGCGTGGCTCGTCGAGGCCGTGCCCGGCGTCGACAACCTGTGGGCGCCGGAGCTCTACGAGCACGACGGCACGTGGTACCTGTACTACTCGGCGTCGACGTTCGGCAAGAACACATCGCTCATCGCCCTCGCCACGAACACGACGCTCGACCCCGACGATCCGGGCTATGAGTGGGTCGACCGGGGCGTCGTGATCGAATCGGCCGGCACCGACTTCAACGCGATCGACCCCGGCATCGTCGAGGACGACGACGGCGAGCCCTGGATGGCATTCGGCTCGTTCTGGAGCGGCATCCGCATGGTGCCGCTCGAGTGGCCGAGCGGACTGCGGGCCGATGAGTCCGAACCGCTCCTGATCGCCGACCGGCAGCTGCCGCCCAACGCCATCGAGGCGCCGTACATCCTGCCCCACGACGGGTTCTACTACCTGTTCGTCTCGAGGGACTTCTGCTGCAAGGGCGTCGACAGCACGTACTCGATCGCGGTCGGCCGCTCGGAATCCGTCACCGGTCCGTACGTCGACGCCGACGGCGTCCCGCTCCTCGAGGACGGCGGCACCCCGGTGCTCGCCTCCGACGGCACCCGCGTGGGTCCGGGCGGCCAGTCGGTCTCGGCCGGACGCCTCGCCTTCCACCTCTACGACGCCGACCTCGACGGCCAGTTCCGCCTCGGCATGCTGCCGCTCGTGTGGCGGGACGGCTGGCCGACCGTGGAGTGGCCGCAGTACTGAACACCGATGCCGTCACCCCCGGGCACCGCGGGTGCGCCGGGTGGCGGCATCCGTCACGCTCGTTCGTCGTATATGCACGCCGTATCGGCCTCCACGCGTACATACACGACGAACGAGCGGATGCGCTGGAGCGGGAGGGGCGGGCGCGAGGGGAGGCGCCGGGCGGGAGCGTCAGCGGGCGACGGCGGGCGCGGACTCGCGCTGGACGATCTCGAAGTCGGCGAGGAGCAGCCGCGGCGGCGCGTCGAGGCCGGCGATGCGCTCGATGAGCGTCGAGACGGCCGTGCGCGCGATCCAGTCGCTGCCGGGATCGACCGTCGTGAGCGAGGGGATCGAGTACTGCGCCTCGTCGATGTCGTCGAAGCCCAGCACGGCGACGTCGTCGGGCACGCGCAGGCCCGCCTCCTGCAGGGCGCGCATCGCGCCGAAGGCGAGCGTGTCGTTGAGGGCGAACACGGCGTCGAAGTCCGCGCCGCGCTCGATGATCTCGCGCATGGAGCGCGCGCCGTTGGCGCGGTGCCACTCGATCGACGGACCGATCAGCTGCCCGTCGAACGGGATGCCGCGTGCCTCGAGCGCTTCGCGGTACCCCTGCAGACGCAGCGCGGCCGAGCCGATCAGCTCTCCCTCGTGGGCGCCGACGATCGCGATGCGCCGCCGGCCGGAGTCGATGAGGAACTCGGTCGCCGCGCGGGCCGCCTCGACGTTGCGCATCGTGAGGTGGTCGGTCGGGCCGTCGAAGATGCGCTCGCCCAGCAGCACGAGCGGGTAGTCGACATCGAGGTGCGCCACGTCGTCCTGGCTCATCTCGAGCGGGCTGAAGATGAGCCCGTCGCTCATCTTGCGCCGGGGGCTGGTCAGCAGGTCGAGCTCGCGCTGGCGGCCGCCGCTGCCGGTCTGCTCGATCGTGACGACGAGACCGGATGCCTCGGCCGCGGCGATGACGGCGGCGGCGAGCTCCGCGAAGTAGGCGAGGGCGAGGTCGGGCACCGCCAGCGCGATCGAGCCGGTGCGGCCCGATCGGAGGCTGCGCGCGGTGAGGTTGGGCGTGTAGTCCAGCTCCGCGATCGCGGCCTCGACGCGCTCCTTCGTTGTGGGGCGGATGTGCGGGTAGTCGTTGATGACGTTCGACACCGTCTTGATCGACACGCCGGCGAGGCGGGCGACATCGTGCAGTGTGGCGGCCATCGTCACATCCCCCCTCGTCGAGACCTCGACGTGCTTCGAGCCTACAACGTTGTACCAGCGGCGGCGGCCTCTTCGAGGTGTAAAAGATTCTTGACACGCAAGGTAGGCCCGCCTATCTTGGTGTCAAGAATCTTTTACACATCCCCGGGGAGGGGCCATGGTCTACGAAGAGCGCAACATCTGGGCGAGCCTCATCGTCAGCGTCATCGGCACGATCGTCTACGTCGTGATCGTGCTGCAGCAGGCAGACGGCGGTCCGCTCACCGACGTGGACTGGGTGCCGATCATGCTGTGGGTCATCGGCGCCGGCATCGTCGGCGCGATCGTGCTGAGCATCGTGTGGGGCATCCTCGCCGGCATGTTCGACCCCGACGGAGTGGGCAAGAGCGACCAGCGCGATCGCGACATCGCGCACATGTCGACGCGCGTCGGCCAGGCGTTCCTCATCATCGCGGGGCTCGGCGTCCTGATCCTGTGCGCATTCGAGGCCGACTGGTTCTGGATCGCCAACACCATGTACTTCGGCTTCGCGCTGTCGTCGATCGTCGGCGGCATCGCGAGCGTCATCGCGTACCGTCGTGGGCTCGTCTGATGGTCAAGCCGACCAGGGTCCAGAACTCCATCCGCGCTGTACGCGAGGCGGCGGGGATCACGCAGGCCGAGCTCGCGCGCCGGGTGGGTGTCACCCGGCAGACCCTCATCGCCATCGAGCAGGGCCGGTACTCGCCGACCCTCGAACTCGCCTTCCAGCTCGCCCGCGCCTTCGGCGTCGGGCTCGACGACCTCTTCGACTACCCGGAGGAATGACATGTCCGAACCGCTCCCCGGCCCTGCGGTCCTGCGCACCGATGCGATGCCCGCGTGGACGCAGCATCGCTACGGCGGGGCCGACGTCGTCGCCCTCGAGAGCATGGTCGTGCCGGCGCCGCGCCGCGGCCAGGTGCTGCTGCGCCTGCGGGCGACCGCTCTCAACAACGGCGACATCCGCGTGATGCGCGGCGAGCCCCTCCTCGTGCGCCTCGCGTTCGGCCTGCGCCGTCCGCGCCAGTCGGTGCGGGGGATGGATGCCGCCGCCACCGTGGTCGCCCTGGGTGACGGCGTGACCGAGTTCGCGGTCGGCGACGAGGTCGTCTGCGAGCTGCCCGCCGGCGGAGGGCTCGCCCGCTACGCCGTCTCGCCGGTCGGACGCCTGGTTCGCCGCCCGCCCGAGCTCGATCCCGCCGTCGCCGCGACCCTGCCGATCGCCGCCGGAACGGCGTGGCAGGCGCTGGAGCTCGGAGGAGTCACGGTCCCCACGCCCCCTCCACACAGCGCTGGCGCGCTGCGCGGAGCCGCCGGGCGCGTGGGCCCAGCCGCCGCCCCGGGCGCCTCGCCGCTCCGGGTGCTCGTGATCGGGGCGTCGGGAGGCGTCGGCACCTTCGCCGTGCAGCTCGCGGCGGGACGAGGGGCCGAGGTGTGGGCACTGTGCGGGGAGCGCAACCGCACGCTCGTCGAGAGCCTCGGTGCGACGCGCACGTTCGACTACCACGCCGTTCAGCCGGGGTCGCCCGAACTGGGGGACGGCCGGTTCGACGCCGTGCTCGACATCGCCGGCACCGCGCCGCTGCGGGTGCTGCAGCGGCTGGTGCGGGATGGCGGACGGGTGGTCCTGGTGTCGGGCGAGGGTGGGCGTCTCCTGGGTCCGATCGGACGGCTGGCGGCAGCATCCGTCCTGTCGATCGGCTCGAAGCGGCCGCTGCGTCCGCTCGCCGCCGTCGCGAAGTCCGACGTGCGCGAGCAGCTGGTCGCGCTCGCGGCCGCGGGCAGCCTCAGGCCGGTCATCGAGCGCCGCCACCCGTTCGCCGAGGCGGGCGCCGCGCTCGCGCGCGTCGCCGACGGCCACGTGGCCGGCAAGGTGGTGGTGCTCGCGGAGTGACGGGGCGGCAGCATCCGGCGCTCTCATTTCCCGGCCGTGCGCGGGGTCCGTGAGACAATGGACGTGGCGTGCCCGGATCGATGGCTTCCCCAGCTCCGCCGGGCCTCTGGACAGCGTCCGCCGCGCCTCTACAGGAGCAAGATGTCCACGCAGAACACCGCGCCCGCCACCACCGGTCCCCTCACCGGATCCGCTCCGGAGGGCGGCCGGATCCAGCAGATCCGCCGCTACCTGATGTGCCGCCCCGAGCACTTCACGGTGAGCTACACCATCAATCCGTGGATGGAGCCGGCGAACCCCACCGACACCGCCCTCGCGGTGCGCCAGTGGCAGGCCCTCTACGACACCTACCTCGCCCTCGGGCACGAGGTGCACCTCATCGACCCGATCGAGGGACTGCCCGACATGGTCTACACGGCCAACGGCGGCTTCGTCATCGACAACGTCGCGTACGGCGCGAAGTTCCGCTTCCAGGAGCGCGTTCCCGAAGGGCCGGCGTTCATGGACTGGTTCCGCGACAACGGCTTCGACGTCGCCGAGCCCGCCGAGGTCAACGAGGGCGAGGGCGACTTCCTGCTCGTCGGCGACACGATCCTCGCCGGCACCGGGTTCCGCTCCACCGGCGACAGCCACCGCGAGCTCGGCGACGTGTTCGGCAAGGAGGTCGTGAGCCTCACGCTCGTCGACCCGCGGTTCTACCACCTGGACACCGCCATCTCCGTGCTCGACCCCGTCGAGGGTCCCGGGGGCGTCGAGAAGGCGAACATCGCCTACCTCGAGCACGCGTTCGACGAGCGCAGCCAGGAGATCCTCGCCGAGCGCTACCCTGACGCGATCCGCGTCGCCGACGCCGACGGTGCCGTGTTCGGCCTCAACTCGGCCAGCGACGGACTCAACGTGATCATCTCGCCGCGCGCGACCGGCTTCGAGGCCCAGCTGCGCGAGCGCGGCTACAACCCGGTGCTCGTCGACCTGTCCGAGCTGCTGCTCGGCGGCGGCGGCATCAAGTGCTGCACACTCGAGCTGCGGCGCTGACCCTGCGCGAAAGAGGAGCCCTCCCATGACCGCCACTTCCGCCTCCCTCGACGCGGCGATGAGCCAGATCATCGCGGCCGAGGAGGAGCACGTCGCGCACAACTATCACCCGCTTCCCGTCGTGATCTCCCGCGGCGAGGGAGCGTGGGTGACGGATGTGGAGGGCAAGCGCTACCTCGACCTGCTCTCGGCCTACTCGGCCCTCAACTTCGGGCACGGGCATCCCGCGATCCTCGCGGCCGCCCAGGAGCAGCTGAACCGCCTCACCCTCACCAGCCGCGCGTACCACAACGACCGCCTCGGGCCCTTCGCGGCCGCGCTCGCAGAGCTCTGCGGCAAGGACCTCGTGCTGCCGATGAACACCGGCGCCGAGGCCGTCGAGACGGGCATCAAGGTCGCCCGCGCGTGGGGCTACCGCGTGAAGGGCGTCGCGCCGGACGCCGCCCGCATCATCGTGGCGCACGGCAACTTCCATGGCCGCACGACCACGATCGTCGGCTTCAGCGACGACCGGCAGGCGCGCGACGGCTTCGGGCCGTTCACGCCCGGGTTCGTGTCGGTGCCGTTCGGCGACGCGGCGGTCATCGACGCCGCGATCACCGCCGACACGGTCGCCGTGCTGATCGAGCCGATCCAGGGCGAGGCGGGCGTCATCGTCCCGCCCGAGGGCTACCTGCGGAAGGTGCGCGAGATCTGCACCCGCCGCGGCGTGCTGCTCATCGCCGACGAGATCCAGTCCGGCCTCGGCCGCGTGGGCGAGACGTTCGCGTGCGACCGCGAGGGTGTCGTGCCCGACCTCTACCTTCTCGGCAAGGCGCTGGGCGGCGGCATCCTTCCGCTGTCGGCCGTCGTCGCCGACCGCGAGATCCTCGGCGTCATCCGGCCGGGCGAGCACGGATCGACGTTCGGCGGCAACCCGCTGGCCGCAGCCGTCGGCCTGCGCGTCGTGGAGATGCTGCAGACCGGGGAGTTCCAGAGCCGCGCGAAGCTCCTCGGCGAGCACCTCGAAGCGAAGCTGCAGGAGCTCGTGGGCCACGGCGTCACCGGCGTGCGCGTCGCGGGACTGTGGGCCGGCGTCGACATCGACCCCGAAGTCGGCACGGGCCGCGAGATCGCCGAGCGCCTCATCGGGCGCGGCGTGCTCGTGAAGGACACGCACGGCCAGACCATCCGCATCGCGCCGCCGCTCGTGGTGCGCGCGACCGAGCTGGACTGGGCGGTCGAACAGCTGCGCGTCGTGCTCGCGGGCTGACGCGGCAGGCTCTACGCCACGTCGACCGTGAGACGGTGCCACCCCGTGGCGCCGTCGGGAGCCGGGTTGGCGACGGTCTCGGTCTGCTGCTCGCCGCCCCTGCTGGTGGCGCGGCATCGGATCTCGTGCGAGCCGCGCTCGGCCGCCCACGGGATCGACCACTGCACCCAGGTGTCGCCCGAGATCGCCGGGGCGAGCGCGGCCTCCTGCCAGGGGCCGTCGTCGACCTGCACCTCTACCTTCGCGACGCCGACGTGCTGCTGCCAGGCGACCCCCGCGATCGTCGTGTCGCCGGCGGTGAGCCCCTGGCCGCGACGGGGGAGGTCGATGCGCGACTGGAGCTTGATCGGCCCCTCCGCGGACCAGCCGCGGGTCGTCCAGTAGGCGCTCGCCCGATCGAACCGCGTGACCTCGAGCTCGGTCACCCACTTGGTCGCCGACACGTAGCCGTACAGGCCCGGCACGACCATGCGCACCGGGAAGCCGTGCTCGGGCGGCAGCGGCTCGTCGTTCATCCCCACCGCGAGGATCGCGTTGCGCGTGCCCTCCCGCAGCACCTCGAGCGGGGTGCTCGCGGTGAAGCCGTCGACCGACCGCGACAGCACCATGTCGGCCTCCGCCGTCGGCCGTGCGCGCTCGAGCAGCAGCCGGATCGGGTAACCGAGCCATTTCGCGTTGCCGATGAGGTCGCCGCCGACGGGATTGGAGACGCACGCGAGCGTCGTCCAGCTCTCCTCGAGGGGGAGGGCGAGCAGCTCGTCCCACCCGATCTCGACCTCGGTCTCGACGAGACCGTGGATCCTCAGGCTCCACGTGCCCGGGTCGACCTGCGGCACGATGAGCGCGGTGTCGATGCGGTAGAAGCTCGCGTTCGGCGTCACGACGGGTGTCATCCCGGCGAGATCGAGCTGGGCGCCGGCGGGGACCGGCGGCGCGGCGACGGCCGGCGCGGGAAGCCGGAGCGCCCGTCGCACGGCACTGACCGTGTGGGAGCCCGCCTGCATCGCCGTGCCCGCGATCGCCGCGATGACCCCGGCCGCGGTGGCGACGCCGGCCCACGCCAGGAATCCGCGCCGCGACGTCGAGACGGTCTCGCGGGCCGCACCCGTCGACTCCTCGGCAGGCGGGGGCGGAGGCACCGTGCTGCCCCTCGCGAGCAGCGCCAGCATCGACAGTGCCGTCGCCGCGATGAACCCGGCCGCGAGCGAGGGAAGCCATGCGAGCCCGGTCGCGTCGGGGCGGGTGACCGCGAGCACGGCCGCGCCGGCGCCGAGAGCGGCGAGGATGACGACGCCGTACCACGGGCGCCGGAGCTCCAGGATGCCGATGGCGGCCGCCACGATGAGCAGCACGAGCGCGATCCCGACGAGGAGGGCCAGCTTGTCGGCCGTGCCGAACAGGGCGATCGCGATGTCCTTCGCCCACGCCGGCGCGAGATCGATCAGCGTTCCGCCGATCACCGCGAACGGGCTCGACGAGGGTGCGACCAGCGCGGCGATCAGTTCGCCGACGCCGGCGCCGAGGACGACGGATGCTGCGCCCGCTGCCGCGCCGGAGAGCGCCGGCGCCTTCGCGGCGACGCGCGGGGAGGCATCCGCCTCACGAGTCATAGCGGGAGCATACGTCCGATCCGCAGCATCCGTCCCAGGAGAACGGCTCGGAAACACGAGCGCAACGAACCCCGCATTAGGCTCTTCGCATGGGTGATCTGTTCGACGGCTACGGCTCCACGCTCGCGCCGCGCAAGACGCCCTCGGGGGTACCCGCGTTCGACGAGATGTTCGGGAGCCCGGTCCATCCGGGTGCGCCGGCGGAGTCGCGCGAGGCCTATCGAGAGCTCTACCAGGCGCTCGCGCAGATGACCCAGGAGGAGCTGCGCGGCCGCACCGATTCCCTCGCGAGCTCGTACCTCGCCCAGGGCGTGACGTTCGACTTCGCGGGCGAGGAGCGACCCTTCCCGCTGGATGCCGTTCCCCGCGTGATCACGTACGACGAGTGGTCGCGCATCGAGGCCGGCGTCAAGCAGCGCGTGCGGGCGCTCGAGGCGTTCCTCGACGACGCGTACGGACACCAGTTCTGCGTGCGCGACGAGGTGCTCCCCGCGGGGCTCATCGCGAGCTCGCAGTACTTCTACCGCCAGGCCGCCGGCATCCACTCCGCCAACGGCGTGCGCATCCAGGTGTCGGGCATCGACCTGATCCGCGACGAGCACGGCGAGATGCGCGTGCTCGAAGACAACGTGCGCGTGCCGTCGGGCGTCAGCTACGTCATCTCGAACCGTCGGGTCATGGCGCAGACCCTGCCCGAGCTGTTCGTCTCGATGCGTGTGCGCCCGGTCGGCGACTACCCGAACAAGCTGCTCGCGGCGCTGCGCGCCTCCGCCCCCGCGGGCATCGAAGACCCGAACGTCGTCGTGCTCACCCCGGGCGTCTACAACTCCGCGTACTTCGAGCACACGCTGCTCGCACGCCTCATGGGCGTCGAGCTCGTCGAGGGGCGCGACCTGCTGTGCATCGGCGGGAAGGTCTTCATGCGCACGACGCGCGGCCCGAAGCGCGTCGACGTCATCTACCGTCGCGTCGACGACGACTTCCTCGACCCGCTGCAGTTCCGCGCCGACTCGATGCTCGGGGCTCCCGGCCTCATGCTGGCGGCGCGCCTCGGCAACGTCACCATCGCCAACGCCGTGGGCAACGGCGTCGCCGACGACAAGCTGCTCTACACCTACGTGCCCGACCTCATCCGCTACTACCTCGCGGAGGAGCCGATCCTCAAGAACGTCGACACGTGGCGCCTCGAAGACCCGAACGCCCTCGAAGAGGTGCTCGACCGGCTCGATGAGCTCGTCGTGAAGCCGGTCGACGGATCGGGCGGCAAGGGACTGGTCGTCGGACCCGACGCCTCGCCGGCGGAGCTCGAGAAGCTCCGGCAGCGCCTGCTCGCCGACCCGCGCGGCTGGATCGCGCAGCCCGTGGTCATGCTCTCCACGATCCCCACGCTCGTCGAGGACGGCATGCGCCCGCGCCACGCCGACCTCCGCCCCTTCGCGGTCAACGATGGCGAGGACGTGTGGGTGCTCCCCGGCGGCCTGACCCGCGTGGCGCTGCCCGAGGGGCAGCTCGTCGTGAACTCCAGTCAGGGCGGCGGCTCGAAGGACACCTGGATCGTGGGCGGTGCCGCACCCGGCCAGGTCGAGTACGGACAGGGCCGGGGCATGCCGGAACTGGTCGCCGACCAGGCGGCGACGGTGACCGAGGCGATCCCGATCATCTACGACCCGCAGACCGAGCCCACCCACTCGCCGCAGGACCGCCCGCGCTCGCGCGTCGAGCAGCAGGAGCAGCAGCAGCAGGCCGCCGAGGTCGCTGCGGCCGCAGCATCCGTCCCGCCCCCATCCGCGAGACTGCAGCGGAGTGCCGAGACAGCGGGAGCCGGACGCCGTCTCGGCCGCCCGATGCAGTTTCGCGCTCAGGACGGGGGTGCGTCGTGCTGAGCCGCATCGCCGAGTCGCTGTTCTGGATCGGGCGATACATCGAGCGCAGCGACGGGACCGCCCGCATCCTCGACGTGCACCTGCAGCTGCTGCTCGAAGACCCGTGGATCGACGAGGACACGGCGTGCCGATCGCTCCTGAGCGTCATGGGGTCGCTGCCGCCGGAGGGGGTCGAGCAGGTGCGCCGCGAGGACGTGCTGTCGCGTCTCGCGGTGGACCGAATGAACCCGTCGAGCATCGCCTATGCGCTCACCGCCGCGCGCGAGAACGCCCGCCGCGCGCGTGAGATCGTCTCGACGGAGCTGTGGGAGACCCTCAACACCACGAACGCGCGCATGCCGCGGCGCCTGCAGAACGACCGCGTGCACGAGTTCTTCCAGTGGGTGCGCGAGCGCGCGGCGCTCGCCGTCGGCATCGTCGACTCGTCGACGAGCCGCGACGAGGCGTGGCAGTTCTTCACCCTCGGCCGCAGCATCGAGCGCACCGACATGACGGCGCGCCTGCTCGCCACGCGGTCGCTGACCGAGGCATCCGGTCCGTCGTGGACGACCATCCTGCGCTCGTGCGGCGCCTACGAGGCGTACCTGCGGACGTACCGCGGGATGCCGAGCGCCCGCAATGCCGCCGAGTTCCTGCTGCTCGACCGCCTGTTCCCGCGCTCGATCATCTACTCGATCCAGACCGCCGAGGCCTGCATGAGCGCCATCGACCCGCGTGCCGACCGCGTGGGCCACTCCAACACCGTCCTGCGGGCGCTCGGCCAGATCCGCAACGACCTCGAGTACCGGCCGATCTCCGAGATCCTCGGCGAGCTGCCGACGCATATGGAGCGCGTCCAGACCGTCACGCGCGAGGCATCCGAAGCCATCCGCGGCCGGTTCTTCCCGACCCAGGCCGAGCCCAGCTGGATCGGAGAGATCTCATGAAGCGCCTCCGCATCGAGCACCAGACCGGCTTCAGCTATCAGGGCGACGTGACCGCGTCGTACAACGAGGCGCGCATGCTGCCCGGCTCCACCGACAGCCAGTTCGTGCTCAACTCGTCGCTCGACATCGAGCCGTCGACCTCCGTCAACCAGTACGTCGACTACTTCGGCACACGGGTCGCGGCGTTCGACGTGCTGTCGCCGCACTCGTCGCTGACGATCACGGCCCGCTCGCTCGTGGAGGTGCGCCCCCGGCCGCTCGAGCACATCGACGTCACGTGGGACGGTCTCGCGCGTGAGGCGGCCCGCTCGCTCGAGACGGTCGAGCAGATGTCGCAGACGCGGCGCACGCGACCCCACGAGGAGGTCGCCGAGCTCGCCCGCTCGATCGCCGCGGAGCACGACCACCCCGGGCGCGCCGCGCACGCGATCGCCGTCGCCATCGGAGACGCCGTCGAGTACATGCACGGCATCACCGGTGTGCACTCGACCGCGGCCGAGGCGTGGGAGGCGCGCAAGGGCGTCTGCCAGGACATGGCGCACATCGCCCTCGGGGCGCTGCGCGAGGTCGGCATCCCGGCGCGCTACGTGTCGGGCTACCTGCACCCGCGGCCGTCGGCCGAGGTCGGCGTCGCGGTGACGGGCGAATCCCACGCGTGGATCGAGTGGTTCGCGGGGGAGTGGCAGGGCTTCGACCCCACGAACAACATCGAGATCGGCGACCGCCACGTGCTCGTCGGCCGCGGCCGCGACTACGGCGACGTGCCGCCGCTGCGCGGCGTCTACGCCGGCCCGTTCAAGAGCAACCTGCACGTCAAGGTGACCATCACCCGCGAGGCGTAGGCCGGGCGCACGTCAGGCCGGGGGATTGTCGGGGTCCAGCGTTTCGAGGGTGTCCTCCTCGACGGGGTTGTCTGCCTCGAGCTGGTCCTCGGTGGTCTCGTCGCCGCCGAGCGGGCTGTCGCCTTCGGGGGTCTCGTCTTCGGTTCGCCGTTCGTCCATGCCGGTCACGCTAGCGCGGGACGGATGCTGCCGCCCGGGGCTTGACGCAGCCCGGAGGTGCGCTCGTCCACGGCGGCGGAGGACGCTTTCCGGCTCCTGGGAAGGTACGTTTGCCCTGCAGGACCTTGCCGAGGAGCAGAATGACTGGGGCCAGACCACCGCGCCGCGCGACGATCGAGGATGTCGCGGCCCGGGCAGGCGTGTCGCGTGCGGCCGTGTCGAAGGTGCTGCGCGATGCGTACGGCGTGAGCGACGCGATGCGCGAGCGGGTGACAGCGGCGATGACCGAGCTCAACTATCGCCCCAGCATCGCGGCGCGCGGCATGCGGGGCCGCACCTACACGATCGGCATCGAACTCCCGGACCTCTCGAACCAGTTCTTCGCGCGCATCGTCCGCGGGGCGGCAGGCGCGCTCGAAGGCACCCCTTACCAGCTCATTCTGGCGCCCGCCGAGTCCGGCACCCGGTACGGCTACCGCGCGCTCGAAGCGCTCGTAGACCGCCAGGTGGACGGGCTCATCGCCGTGTCGCCGCGCGTCGAGGAGCGTGCGCTGGAGCGGATCGCGGCATCCGTCCCACTCGTGATGTTCGGCCGGCTCGACACCTCCGACCGGTACGACGTGGTCGCGGGCGACGACCTGGGCGGAGCTCGCCTCGCGATGCAGCACCTGTTCGACCTCGGCCATACACGGATCGCCCATCTCACTCTCAACGAGGAGGACCCGAGCTCGCCGTTCCCGCACAGCGGGCGACTGCGCGAGTACTTCGCGGCGATGGCCGCGCGAGGCTACGACACCGAGGTGTGGAACGCCGACGACGGCCAGGACCCGGCGTATCAGGCCACGCGCCGTGCGATCGAAGGCGGCACCTCGGCCACCGCTGTGTTCGCGGCGCACGACGAGCTGGCCTTCGGCGCGATGCGCGCGATCGCCGACACCGGCGCAGATCTTTCCGTGATCGGCTATGACGACGTCGCGCTGGCCTCGCATCCGGCACTCGGCCTCACGAGCATCAATCAGCCCGGTGAGCGCATGGGCGCGCGCGCCGTGGAGATGCTGCAGGAGCGCATCGCCGGTCGCACCACCGCCGTGCACGAGGTCTTCGAGGTGCAGCTCGAGCCTCGAACGTCCACGCGTCCGCCCTCGAGCTGAGGTCGGTCAGACCCCCGCCACCACCGCGTTGTCGAGCTCGTCGGCGTCGACGCCGGGCCGCTCGGCCTGATTCGTCAGCAGCACCCACGCGACGCCCGCGGTCGGGTGCACCCAGAACTCCGTGCCGGCCCAGCCGGCGTGGCCGTACACGTCGCGGTCGATCAGCCCGGGAGCCCGCGTGCGGAGGTTGAACGTGAACCCCCAGTCCTGCCCGCGCTCGGCGGGGTAGGGCTCCAGCCGGGGGATGTCGCCGGTGAGCGGGCGGCGCATCATCGCGAGGGTCGCCGGCTGCACGACGCCGCCCGCCTCGCCGTGCCCGATCCGCAGCAGCGCCGATCCGAGGGCGAGGAGGTCGCCGGCGGTGCCGATCATCCCGGCGCCGGGGTTGCGATGGCTGGCGAAGCCCGTCATGTCGAGGCCCAGGCGTTCCGCATCGACCACGGTGTGGGCGTCGGCCGCAGGGTCGAGCGTGAACCCTGTCGCGCCGAGCGCGGGTGCCCACTCGGCGACGTCGGCATCCCATGTCCGTCCGGTGGTGTGATGCACGAGCTCGGCGATGCCGTCGAACGCCACCGTCGAGTAGCGCGAGGCGGTGCCGGCGGCGAAGTCGCGGCCCGGGGCGAGCAGCGCCGCCCGCAGGCCCTCGGCCGGGTCGAGCGTGGGCTCGCGGATGCCGGAGGTGTGGCTCACGAGATGACCGAGACGCACGACGTCCTCACGCGTGCGACCGAACTCGGGCACCGCCGTGCTGAGCGGCGTCTCGGCGGTGAGCAGTCCGCGCTCGACGGCGCGCGCGGCGGTGAGCCCGGTGAGCACCTTGGTGATCGAGAACAGCCAGTACGGGTCCTCGACCCTGGCCGTGCGCCCGTCCGTCGCGCCGAACGCATCGAGCGCGACCACGCCGTCGGCGGTCGCGACGCCGAGCACCGCGGTGGGCAGTCGCCCCGCGTCGACGTGACGCCGTGCCCAGTCGAACGCCGCCGCGTAGCCGGTCACGACCGGGGCTCGTAGCGCTCGGGAGAGACGGATGCCGCCACCACGCGCCGCAGGTCCTCGAGGGTCGCGTCGGGCCCGAACCAGCCATGGGCGCGCCCCTGCACGAGCACGTTGCCGAGTGCGGTCGCCTCGACCGGACCGGCGAGCACGGGAAGGCCCGCGCGGTCGGCGGTCGCCTGGCACAGCAGACGGTTGAGCGCTCCGCCGCCGACGACGTGGATCACGTCGACGTCGCGGTCGGTGAGACGCCCGGCGGTCGCGACGGCGTCGGCGAAGGCCTGGGCGATGCTCTCGACGATCGTCCGGGCGAACGCCTCCCGCGTCGCGGGCACCGGGGAGCCGGCCTCGCCGAGCACCGCCGCGATGCGGGCGGGCATGTCCCCGGGAGCCGACAGGCGCGGGTCGTTCGCGTCGAACAGCGGGATGTCGCCGGACACCGATGCGGCAGCATCCAGCAATCCCGGCAGATCGATCGCGGCGCCGTCCTCGGCCTCCCACGTGCGCACGGCCTCGCTCAAGAGCCACAGGCCCGTGACGTTGTGGAGGAAGCGCACGCGCCCGTCGACGCCGCCCTCGTTCGTGAAGTTCGCCTCGCGGGCCGCGTCGCTGACGACGGGTGCGTCGAGCTCGACGCCGACCAGGCCCCACGTGCCGCACGAGATGTACGCCGCGTCGGGGGTGCTGAGCGGCACCGCGACGACGGCCGAGGCCGTGTCGTGCGAACCGACCGCGATGACCTCGAGCGGGGCGCCGACGCGCTCGCGTGCCTCGCCGTGCAGTGTGCCCAGCCGCTCGCCCGGATCGACCAGCGGAGGCAGGACGGATGCTGCGATCCCGAGCCGCTCGGCGAGCTCGACGTCCCACGCGCCGGTGCGGACGTCGACGAGGCCGGTCGTCGACGCGTTCGTGCGCTCGGCGAACTGCGCCCCGGTGAGGAGGAACGCGACGAGGTCGGGGATGAGGAGCGAGACCTCGGCGTCGGGGAGACGCTGCTCGACCGCGTACTGATACAGCGTGTTGAACGGCAGGAACTGCAGGCCGTTGCGGCGGTACAGCTCCTCGAACGGCGCTTCGCCGTGCACGACCTCGACGCCGCGCGCGGTGCGCTCGTCGCGGTAGTGGAACGGCTCGTCGAGCAGCTCATCGCCGTGCACCAGGCCGTAGTCGACGGCCCACGAGTCGATGCCGATGCTCGCGATGCCGGGCTCCCGGCGCAGCGCCTCCGTCAGGCCCTCCACGATGTGCCGGTACAGCGCGCTGAAGTCCCAGTGCAGGTCGCCGTCGGCGCCGGGCACGGGTCCGTTCGGGAATCGCGCCACCTGCTCGAGGCGCAGCATCCCGTCGTCCACGTAGCCGAGCATGACGCGTCCGCTCGTCGCGCCGAGGTCGACCGCCGCGACCACCCCGCCGGTCATTCGCCACCACCGTTCAGGAATCGCGAAAGGGTGGAGTTCCGCACGTCGCGCTGTGCGGAGACGTACCCTTTCGCGGTTCCGGGTCGGGTGTGCGCGGTCATCGCAGGAACGCGGCGGCGACGCCGGAGTCGACGGGGATGTGCAGACCCGTGGTGCGGCTCAGCTCGGGGCCGGTGAGCACGTACACCGCGTCGGCCACGTTCTCGGGCACGACCTCGCGCTTGAGGATGGTGCGGTTGGCGTAGAACTGGCCGAGGTCCTCTTCCTTGACGCCGTAGGTGGCGGCGCGGTTGGCGCCCCAGCCGGCGGCGAAGATGCCCGAGCCGCGCACGACGCCGTCGGGGTTGATGCCGTTGACGCGCACGCCGTGCTCGCCGAGCTCGACCGCGAGCAGGCGCACCTGGTGGGCCTGGTCGGCCTTGGTCGCCGAGTACGCGATGTTGTTCGGGCCGGCGAAGACGGAGTTCTTCGACGAGATGTAGATCACGTCGCCGCCGAGCTTCTGCTCGATGAGGATCTTCGCGGCGGCCTTCGAGACGAGGAACGACCCCTTCGCCATGACGTCGTGCTGCAGGTCCCAGTCCTTCTCGGTGGTCTCCAGCAGCGGCTTCGAGAGCGACAGGCCGGCGTTGTTGACGACGAGGTCGACCCCGCCGAACGCGAGCACGGCCGCGTCGAACGCGGCCTGGATCGCATCGGCGTCCGCGACGTTCGCGGCGACGCCGATCGCGACGTCGGTGTTGCCGAGCTCCGCGGCGGCGGCCTGCGCCTTCTCGAGGTCGAGGTCGGCGACGACGACGCACGCACCCTCGGCCGCGAGGCGGGTTGCGATGGCCTTGCCGATTCCGGATGCTG
Organism: Microbacterium sp. NPDC056569; assembly: GCF_042793475.1. NCBI lineage: Bacteria > Bacillati > Actinomycetota > Actinomycetes > Micrococcales > Microbacteriaceae > Microbacterium > Microbacterium sp. NPDC056569. The sequence continues at coordinate 110,106 of NZ_JBHTUV010000006.1, forward strand.
CGCCCGTCACGAGCGCGATACGGCCCTGGTGCGTCTTGGGCTTGGGCATGCGCTGCAGTTTCGCCTCTTCGAGGGCCCAGTACTCGATGCGGAACTTCTCGGCGTCCGAGATGGGCGAGTAGGTCGACAGTGCCTCGGCGCCGCGCATCACGTTGATCGCGTTGACGTAGAACTCGCCGGCGACGCGGGCGGTCTGCTTGTTCGCGCCGTACGAGAACATGCCGACGCCCGGGATCAGCACGATGAGCGGGTCGGCGCCGCGGATCGCGGGGCTCTCGTCGGTCGCGTGCGCGTCGTAGTAGGCCTGGTAGTCGGCGCGGTACTCCTCGTGCAGCTCCTTCAGCCGCGCCATGGAGTCTTCGACGCTTGCCGATGCCGGGAGGTCGAGGATGAGCGGCTTGACCTTGGTGCGCAGGAAGTGGTCGGGGCAGCTGGTGCCGAGCGCGGCGAGCTCGGGGGCGCGCTCCGAGGCGAGGAAGTCGGTGACGACCTCGGCGTCGGTGAAGTGGCCGACCATCGGCTTGTCGGTCGACGCGAGCCCGCGGATCGTGGCCGCGAGAGCGGCGGCCTTGGCGCGGCGTTCCGCCTCGGGGAGGGCTTCGAAGCCGGCACGGACGCCGCCGAACGGGTCGCCCTTGCCGTTGGCGTCGATGTACGCCTGCGCGGTCTCGATGATCCACAGCGAGTTCTGCTCGGCCTCCTCCGACGTGTCGCCCCACGCGGTGATGCCGTGGCCGCCCAGGATCGTGCCGATCGCCTGCGGGTTCTTCGCCTTGATGGCCGCGATGTCGAGGCCCAGCTGGAAGCCCGGGCGCCGCCACGGCACCCACACGACCTTGTCGCCGAAGATCTTGGCGGTCAGCTCCTCGCCGTCGGCGGCGGTCGCGATCGCGATGCCCGAGTCGGGGTGCAGGTGGTCGACGTGGTTCGCGTCGACGAGGCCGTGCATGGCGGTGTCGATCGACGGGGCGGCGCCGCCCTTGCCGTGCAGGCAGTAGTCGAACGCGGCGACCATCTCGTCCTCGCGGTCGACGCCGGGGTAGACGTCCACCAGGGCGCGCATGCGGTCGAGGCGCAGCACCGCGAGGCCCGACTCCTTCAGCGTGCCCAGGTCCCCGCCCGAGCCCTTGACCCACAGCAGCTCGACGGGCTCGCCGGTGACCGGGTCGGTCTCCGTGCCCTTCGCGGACGTGTTCCCGCCGGCGTAGTTCGTGTTCTTCGGGTCGGCGCCGAGGCGATTCGACCGCGTGATCAGGTCGGTGACGGCCGGGTTGGTCATGATGCGTTCCTTCGTTCGGTTTGTTCACCTGTCACGATGTGCCGGTCGCGGCGGCGTTTTGCGACAGGGGAGCGGAGTGCTTTCGGCTCGCCTGTCACGATCTGCCGGGTGCGCCGGCAAGTCGTGACAGGGGAGCAGGAGAGGAGGGGGTCGACGGGGCGGGAGGCGAGGACGACAGGGCGGCGAGGCGAGTCGCGAAGCGGTCGATGGTGACGGATGCTGCGGCCTCATGCGGGCGGTTGAGATGGCCGTGCTCGGTGCCGAGCTCGGTGACGACCTCGACCGGGCGGGCGGCGGCGCGCAGCGACGCGGCGAACGCCTCACCCGAGACGCGGAGCTCGTCGACGTCGCCGTTGACGATGAGGGTCGGCGGGAACTGCACGAGGTCGACGGGGCGCGCGAGGCCGGGGATCGCGCCGAGCGGCGCACGATCGACCGGGCCGCCGAGGTAGTTCTCGTACATGCCCCGCACGGCCTCAGAGCCGAAGCGGTCGGCCTCGGGCTGCGCGTCGAGCGCGGCGCGCAGCGCGGCGTCGGGCGCCGGTTGCACGGCGAGCAGCGTCGGGTACGCGAGGAGCACGAGGGCGGGCAGCGCGGCCCGGCGCTCGATGAGACGCAGCGTCGCACCGGCGGCGAGGTTGCCGCCGGCGCTCGTGCCGCCGATCGCGAGGTGGCTCGGGTCGACGCGCAGACGGGCGGCGTTGCCGGTGAGCCACGACCAGGCCGCGAGCATGTCGTCGGATGCCGCGGGGTAGTGGTGTCCGCCGGAGCGGCGGGCCGCAGCATCCGTCCATCCGGCCGGAACGGGGGCGAGGCGGTAGTCGACCGACACGACCGTCGTGCCGCGCTTCGCGAGCTGCGCGGCGACCCAGTCGGACTCGGGCATGTCGAGATCGCCGAAGGCGAACGCACCTCCGTGCGCCCACACCAGTCCGGTGCCGTTCGGCTCGCGCGCCGGGTAGACGCGCACGAGTCCGTCAGCGGCGGAGTACGGCTCGCTCATCGGGTTCTTCCTTCTGCTCGCCTGTCACGATCTGCCGCGCGAGGTGGCACTTCGTGACAGGGGAGCTCTGCTGGTAGGTGGTGCACCGGGGGCGCGGGGGGTCCGCGTTCGCGGCCGGGGGTTTGGGGCGAAGCCCCATCCGGCACGGCATCCCACGCCCCCGGTGGGTCGGGGGCCGGGGCTACGCCCCCCAGCCGGCCTGCGTGCCGCCGACGCGGTCGGCGGCGATCTGCTGCTGGTAGCCGGATGCCGCGTAGGCGGCCATCGGGTCGGCCGCGAGTCCGCGCGACTCGCGCCACTCGGCGAGCGCGGGACGTACGTCGGTGTAGAACGCGTCCATGAAGACGGCGTTCGCGGCCAGCACGTCGTTCGCCTGCTGCGCCGCCGAGAGGGCGTCGCGGTCGACGAGGAGGGCGCGGGCCGTCATCTCCTGGACGTTGAGCACCGAGCGGATCTGGCCGGGGATCTTGTCCTCGACGTTGTGGCACTGGTCGAGCATGAAGGCGACGTCGGGGTTGTTCAGGCCCCCGCCGCGCACGACCTCGAAGATGATGCGGAACAGCTGGAAAGGGTCGGCCGCGCCCACGATGAGGTCGTCGTCGGCGTAGAAGCGCGAGTTGAAGTCGAACGAGCCGAGCTTTCCGAGGCGCAGCAGCTGCATCACGATGAACTCGATGTTCGTGCCCGGGGCGTGGTGGCCGGTGTCGAGGCAGACCATCGCCTTGTCGCCGAGGCTCGCGACCTGCGCGTAGGACGTGCCCCAGTCCGGAACGTCGGTGTGGTAGAACGCGGGCTCGAAGAACTTGTACTCGAGCACGAGACGCTGCTCTTCCGACAGGCGGTCGTAGATCTTCTGCAGGGAGTCCTGCAGGCGGTCCTGGCGGGCGCGGATGTCGGCCTGCCCCGGGTAGTTCGAGCCCTCGGCGAGCCAGATCTTGAGGTCGCGCGAGCCGGTCGCGTCCATGATGTCGATGCACTCGAGGTGGTGGTCGATCGCCTTGTTGCGGATGCGGTCGTCGTGGTGCGTGAGCGCACCGAACTTGTAGTCCTCGTCCTGGAAGGTGTTCGAGTTGATCGTGCCGAGGCTCACGCCGAGGTCCTCCGCGTGACGGCGCAGGTCGGAGTAGTCGTCGACCTTGTCCCACGGGATGTGCAGGGCGACGCTCGGCGCGAGCTTCGTGTACGCGTTGACCTGCGCGGCGTCCGCGATCTTCTCGTACGGGTCGCGCGGCGTGCCGGGCGTCGTGAACACGCGGAAGCGCGTGCCGGAGTTGCCGAACGCCCAGCTGGGAAGCTCGATGCCCTGGCCCTCGAGCGTGGACTGGATGTCGGGTGACAGCGTCGTCATGATGCGGTGCTTTCGTTGTCGGATGCCTCGGCCTGCGCCGCGGTCAGTTGGTCGTGGAGGTTGAAGACTTCGGTGAGGGGAGTGGCGGCCTGGTCGGGCCGGCCCTCGAGGCCGATGAAGAACCTGCCCATCTCGGCCTCCCAGCGGGCGGCGACCTCGGAGCTCGCGAGGTAGGCCTGCGCTGCCTCGTCGTCGTCGGTCTCGTAGTAGCCGATGAGCCGCCCGCCCCCGCCGAGGAAGAGCGAATAGTTTCGGCGGCCGGACGCGGCGATCTCGGCCAGCATGTCGGGCCACACGGGGGTGTGGCGGGCGATGTACTCGTCGAGCAGCTCGGGCCTCACCATCAGCTGGAAGCAGACGCGCTTCGTCGCGGTCGCGCTGGTCATGGGCGGGGCACCCCTCCGGTGGTGGTCGGGAACGGCTGATGCGGGCATCGCCGAGCAATGAATCGTTTCAACGATAAGGCCATCGGACGCGCTCCGCAAGTGGGAGAGCGTTTTCCGTCGAATCGTACGCGGTCGACGTCCTGGTGTCGATAGCGTGAGGAGCGATTCGAGGCGAGGGAGCACGAGTGGAGCATCAGGAGCGGGCGCTGGCCGCCTACGTGGACTCGGTGAGGGATCAGCCCGGCGCACTGGGCGTGGTGCTCGTGGGCTCTGTCGCCCAGGGCAGGGAGCGCGAGGACTCCGACGTCGACGTGTACCTCGTCGTCGACGAGGAGCGCTTCGCCGCGGAGACCGCGCAGGGCCGATTCGCGTGGGTCGAGCGCAGGGATCTCGACTACCCCGGCTCGTACATCGACATCAAGCTCGTGAGCCCGTCCTACCTCGCCACGGCCGTCGACCGGGCCGACGACCCGACGCGCGCCTCGTTCCTCGGCGCCCGCGTCGCGTGGAGCGTGCTCCCCGGACTCGGCGACACCGTGGCCCGCATCGTGGAGCTGCCCGACGACGTATGGGACGACCGCGTGCGCTCCTTCGTCGCGCAGGCGCAGCTCTACGGTGGCTACTTCCTTCGTCAGGCTGTCGAGCGTGGCGACGGATTCCTCCGCCGCCACGCCGGACTGCACCTGACCCTCGCCGCTGCCCGCGCGGCGCTGGCGGCGAACCGTGTGATGCTCCCCGGTCCCAAGTACGTCTCGAAGCTCGTGCGCTCGGTGCCGACGCCCGCCGGCTTCGTGGATGCCTGGGATCAGGTCGTGGACGACCCCGACGTCGAGTCGGGAACAGAGCTGCTGCGCATCCTCGACGAATGGGTCGGCGGCGGCATCACCCCCGACGAGGCGCTGTCGACGTTCATCCGCGACAACGAACTCGCCTGGCTCCGGGGGACCGTCCCCGCGGAGTTCTGGTGAACGCACCGCGCATCACCCCTTGACTGCTCCGCTGGTCAGGCCTGCCACGATCTGCCGGTTGAAGAAGATGTACATGACCAGCGGCGGGATCGTGATCAGCAGGATGTCCATGAACAGCAGGTTCCACTGGCTGAGGTTCTGGCTCTGGAAGTTGTAGAGCGTCAGCTGCACGGTGGCGTTCGCATCGCCGGGCAGGAAGTACAGCGGGCCGGTGAAGTCGTTGAACACGCGCACAGCCTGGACCACGATGATCGTGATCATGACGGGTCGCAGGAGCGGCATCACGACGGAGAAGAACAGGCGCATCGGCCCGGCTCCGTCGATGATCGCCGCCTCGTCGAGCTCCCGCGGGATCGTCGAGACGAAGGCGCGGAAAAGCAGGATGCAGAACGACAGGCCGAAGGCCGCTTCGATGAGGATCATGCCCGGCATCGTCTTGAACAAACCCAGGCCCTGCAGCACCCAGATCGTCGGTACCACGGCCGGCGGCACGATCAGCCCCGCGAACACGAAGAAGTACACGATGCCGTTCCAACGCGACTTCCGGCGCTGCAGCACGTAGCCGACCGCGGCCGAGAAGACCACCATGATGGCGACGCTGACGACGGTCAGGACCGTGCTGTTGAAGAAGGCCCGCAGGATGATGTAGTCCCGTGTCTGCAGGACGGCAAGGAAGTTCTCCCACAGATACCAGCCCTGCTGGGGGAGTGAGAACTCGAAGAGCGACGCCTCTTGTGGGTTCTTCGCAGCGGTGAGGAAGATGAACGCGAACGGGACGATGAAGACCACGATCGAAACGAAGATCGCGATGACCCCGACGACGTACTTCCGCAGGAACTTACGCAGTGTGAGCGGGCGGCGATCCTCGCGAGCGGCGCGACGAGCCGAGCGGGCGTCTGCCGTGGTGATGGTGCGGGTGACGGTCATGATTCCACCTGCCGACGGTTGATGAAGTAGAAGATCGGCACGACGATCGCCGTGACGATGACGAAGAGCACCACGTTGCCCGCCGTCGACAGGCCGAAGAAGCCCGCCTGGTACTGCTTGTAGATGACCGATGCCATGACGTCGCTGGAGAACCCGGGGCCGCCACGAGTCATGGCCCAGATCAGCTCGAACGACCTCAGCCCGCCGATCAGCGAGAGAAGTACGACTGTCCCCGTCGCGGGTGTCACCAAGGGCAGCGTGATGTTGCGGAAGACCTTCCAGGCGCCGGCGCCGTCGACGCGCGCGGCTTCGAAGTACTCCTGCGGGATGGCGACGATGCCCGCGATGTAGATGAGGGTCGCGATGCCGACGCCCTGCCAGACGTCGACCAGTGAGACCGAGTACAGCGCGAGAGCCGGATCGGTCAGCCAGGCGGGGCCCTCGATGCCGAACACTGCCAGCGTCTTGTTGATGAGTCCGTCGAACGGATCCATCAGGATCTTGAAGGTGATGCCGACGCCGATCGTCGACACGAGCACGGGGAAGAAGATCGTCGCGCGCAGATAGCCGCGGCCGAGGATCGAGCCGGTCAGCAGCAGAGCGAGGGCGAGGCCCAGCACGACCTTCAGTCCGGAGGTGATGAAGCCGTAGATGAAGGTGTTGATGAGGCTCTGGTAGAGCATCGGCTCCGTGAAGAACGTCACGAAGTTCTGGAGGCCGACGAACTCGACATCGAACAGCGACCAGCGTGTGAGGCTGAAGTAGAACGACGCGAAGGTCGGTACGGCGAAGAGCACGATGAAGAGGATCCCCGCGGGCAGGTAGAACCAGAGCGGGTACATGCTCCTCATCGAGCGCTGCTTGTGCGGTGGGGGCGCGGCGGTCTCCGGTGGGGCGGGTGCGAGCGTCGTCATTTCATCTCCATTGATGTGAGGAGGGGGTCGCGTCGCGGACGACGCGACCCCCGGATCAGATGCGGTCAGGTCCGCTGACCCGTCACCAGCCCTCGAGGCCCAGCTGCTGCGCCTGCTTGACCACGTCCTCGTCGTACAGTGCGGCACCCTCCTCGGCGGAGTTGATGCCCGAGCCGACCTGGACCGTGATGTTCTCGAGGTTCGGTCCCTTGATCGGGGAGAGGAACTCGAGCGCGGGGTTCGTGTTGCCCTCGTCGAAGTACACCTGCATGTCCTTCAGGAGGCCCGGCACGTCGTCCGGCAGCACGCAGGCATTGGCGTAAGGGCCGCTGGGAACCATGGCGGTGTTCTGGACCTCGCAGCCGGCCTCGCTCTGCGTGAACGCGACGAACTTCTTCGCGGCTTCGAGCTTGTCGCCCTCGGTCGTCTTCGGGATGTAGATCGCGTTCGGCAGCCAGACCGTCAGCTTGGTGTCCGCGGCATCGTGAGCAGGCAACGGGAAGACGCCGACGTTCTCGAGGTCGTCGGGGTAGTTCTGCGCGATCGTCGACACGATGCCCGTGAGGATGGGGTAGTGCGCGCCTTCGCCGGTCGCGATCATGCGTGCGCCGTCGTCGAAGAGCGCCGAGCCGAAGTCCTCATTCCACCAGCCAGCGTCGAACCCGGCCTGCTGGTTGGCGAAGCCCTCGAGCGCAGGCTCATCCACGTACTTGCGGTTGTTCGCCGTGTACTCATCGGCCCAGTCGGGGTCTGCCGCCAGTACGTTGCCGAAGTCGCCCAGGACGAACAGCTGGCTCGTCCACGTGTCGCCGTACGTCTGGATGACCGGGGTGATGCCTGCGGCCTTGATCGCCTCGTTGTTGGCGGCGAACTCGTCCCATGTCGTGGGGATCTCAAGACCGAGGTCGGCATAGATCTGCTTGTTGTAGACCACCGCGCCAGCCTGCGTCGCGCCCCATGGCGCGCCGTAGACGCCGTTGTCGGTGGAGACGACGGCCGTCATGGTGTCGATGAGGTCGTTGGTCCAGTCCTCGTCGTCGAGCGGCACGAGGTTCTGGTCGGGGTTGAGTGCCTGGAAGAGCGAGCCCGAGTTGTAGTGGAAGACGTCCTCCATCTCGCCGGTCGCGAGCTTCGTCTTCATCAGGTTGTCGCCCTCGGTGCCGGCGGGCTGTGTCTCGAGCTTGACCGAGATGTCCGGGTTCTCGGCCTCGAACGCCTCGATGAGCGCCTCGGCAGCCGCGACGTTCGCCTCGGCGTTCTGCGTCAGATACGTGATCTCGACGGTGCCGTCGTCTGAACCGCCGCCCGCGCTGCACGCCGCCAACGGCACCGCGAGTGCCACGATGCCAGCGCCTGCGACGAGCACTCTCCTGGTCGGGGAGCTCTTCATCTTTACCTCCTTGTAAAGCTGAGCGGAATGTCCGCCCACATTGCCGGATTCCCTGGTGCCTGCCGAGTGGTCGTCGCCGCCGTTCGGGCATTGAAACCATTCAACCCTCGTAAGGTACGTCCCGGGCGGCGTGGAGGTCAACCATCGGGTTGATACGGTGCATCACGATCGTGTAACGGTCTACACTTTCGTTGACAGCGCATCGTGAATCGTTTCACGATGGTCACGCGGGCGGCGACGCGGCCGACCGCCGAAAGGACACAGCCATGACGGCTCTTCCCTCTCCCACCGCAGTCGACGTCGCCGTTCGCGCTGTCGGACTGCGCACCCAGCACGGCGACGGACTGCTCGGGGTGCCGCGCACCGGCCTGCGCCTGAGCTGGCGTGCCGAGAGCGACGACCCCGATGCCCGCCTCGTCGGCTACCAGCTCCGCGAGGGCGCCGAGGGTGCCGAGCCGGCCGTGGCGGAGCCCGTCGCCGACCCCCGCACCGCCGGCATCGCCGTCGACGGCGAGCTCGCCGCCCGCGAGCGCCGCGCCTTCTCGGTGCGCGTCGCGACGCCGCGCGGGTGGAGCGCGTGGAGCGAGCCGCTCGTGGTCGAAGCCGGCGTCGACGGACCGGGGCTCGCAGCATCCGTCATCGGCACAGACACCCCCGCCGACGGACCCGTCCCGCTGCTGCGCACCGAGTTCGTCCTCGAGACCGCGCCCACGACCGCCCGCCTGCGCCTGAGCGCTCTCGGCCTCGTCGACGCGTGGATCAACGGCGTCCGCGCGACCGACGCCCTCCTCACCCCGGGCTGGACGTCGTACCAGGAGCGCATCCTCGTCGACACGCTCGACGTCGCGTCCCTCCTGCGCCCCGGCGTGAACGTCATCGTGCTCGCGGTCGCCGACGGCTGGTACCGCGGCAGCTTCGGCTTCGCCCGGCGTCAGGCCATCTACGGCGACCGCACCGGCGCTCTCGCGCAGGTCGAAGCCGACGGCGAGATCGTCGCGAAGACGGATGCCTCGTGGCAGGCCGGCTTCGGACCCGTCCGCAGCGCCGGCATCTACGACGGCACCGTGACCGACCTGCGCCTCCACGACCCCGCCGTGCACGAACCGGGGTTCGCGGCCGAGGGCTGGGTCGCAGCATCCGTCGTCGACGTCGACGCATCGCGGTTCGAACCCCGGTCCGCCCCGCCGGTGCGGGTGGTGGCAGAGCTGCCGATGGCGCCCACCCCGCATGACGGCCGCACGCGCCTGGACGGCGGCCAGAACCTGTCGGGCTGGGTGCGACTCGTGGTGCGCGGCCGGGCGGGCGACGTCGTCACCGTGCGCCACGCCGAGGTGCTCGAGCCGTCGGGCGACCTGCACCTCAAGGCGCTGCGCTCGGCCAAGGCCACCGACGTGTACACCCTCGACCGCGACGGCGAGCACACGCTCGAGCCGGCCTTCACCTTCCACGGCTTCCGCTACGCCGACGTCGAGGGCGCGGAGGTCGTCTCGGCCACTGCCCTCGCGATCTCGAGCGATCTCGCGCCGCGCAGCACCTTCGCCTCGTCGCACGAGGCGCTCGACCGGTTCCACTCGAACGTCTTCTGGTCGCAGCGCGACAACTTCGTGTCGGTGCCGACCGACTGCCCGCAGCGCGACGAGCGCCTCGGCTGGACGGGCGACGCCCAGGCGTTCGCCGCAACGGCGAACACCCTCATGGACACCGAGTCCTTCTGGATGTCGTGGCTGCGCGACGTCGAGATCGACCAGACCGACGAGGGCGGCGTCCCCGCGGTCGTGCCCGACATCATCCGCCCGCAGGACATGCTCATGGGCGGCGTGCCGACCGAGAACATGGGCAGGGCCGGATGGGCGGATGCTGCCACCATCGTGCCGCTCGCGGTCTACGAGTCGTACGGCTCGACGGAGGTGCTCGCGCGTCAGCGCAGCAGCATGCGGCGCTGGGTCGAGCACCTGCGCCGCCGCGCCGGTGACGGCGTCGTGCTGCCCGGCGGCGACTTCCAGTTCGGGGACTGGCTCGACCCGGACGCTCCTGGCGAGCGTCCGTGGGAGGCGAAGGTCTCGAGCGAATTCGTGTCGAACGCGTTCTACTCCTGGTCGGCGCGCCTGCTCTCGCGGGCGGAACGGATCCTCGACGACGCCGAGAGTGCCGACGAGTACGCGGCCCTCGCCGACCGCGTCGGGGCGGCGACCTTCGAGCGCTGGGGCGAGGAGGCCGTCCTCACCCAGAGCGGCGCAGCGATCGCCCTCGAGTTCGCCCTCGCGCCCGCCGGCCGCCGCGCCGAGATCGCGGACGCGCTCGCCGAGAACGTGCGCCGCGAGAACGGCCGCATCGCCACGGGCTTCCTCGGCACGCCGCTCGTGCTGTTCGCGCTGTCGAAGTCGGGCCACCTCGACGAGGCGTACCTCATGCTGCTGCGCCGTGACGCCCCGTCGTGGCTGTACCAGGTGGACCGCGGCGCGACCACCGTTTGGGAGCGCTGGGACGCGATCCTCCCCGACGGCAGCATCCACTCGGGCGCCATGGACGCCCTCCCCACCGAGGACGCCTCCGAAGCGGACACCGGAATGCTGTCCTTCAACCACTACGCGTACGGCGCGATGATCGACTGGGTCTACCGGACCGTGGCGGGCCTCGCCCCGGACCCCGACGACCCGGGCTATCGGACCGTGCACGTGGCTCCGCGTCCCGCCGTGGGGCTCGAGCACGCGTCCGCGTCCATCCAGACGCCTCAAGGGCGCCTGGCGATCGACTGGCGCGTCGACGGCGAGGTGTTCGAAGCCACTCTCGAGGTGCCCTTCGGATCGCGCGCCGTGCTCGACCTCCCGGTGACCGCCGACTCGGCGGCGACCGTCGACGGCGCTCCCGCCCCCGCCGAGCTCGGTCACGGCACGCACCGCATCGCGGTCACGGCGCCCGCCGTCGCGACGCCCGGCGCCGTCGTGCCGGCCTGATCGCGGCATCCGTCAGCAGAACACCGATATCCCCAGATCCGAGGAGTGCCATGAGCGACCCCGTCCCCCACATCGTCATCGACGCGCCCTACCGCAGCGACGTCGTCGCCTCGCCCGCCCCCGAGATCGGGTGGCGCACCGAGACGTCGGCGTCCGACTGGCTGCAGTCGTCCGCCGAGATCGAGGTCACGCGCGGGGGTGAGACGGCGACGCACCGCGTCGACGGTCGCGCCTCGACGCGGGTCGCCTGGCCGTTCGATCCCCTCGCACCGCGCGAGGAGGTCTCGCTGCGTGTGCGGGTCACGGGCACCGACGGCGGCGAGGGCGCCTGGAGCGAGCCGCGGCGGGTGGTGGCAGGGTTCCTGGGCGAGGGGGAGTGGCAGGCCACGACGATCGGCCTCGCTGCGCCGACCGGGTACGCGCAGCCCGCGTACCTGCGCACCGAGTTCGACATCGCCGGCCCGCTCGCCCGCGCCACGCTCTACGCGACGGCCCTCGGCGTGTACCAGGTGGCGATCGACGGCGTCGACGTGGACGACCAGGTCATGAAGCCCGGCTGGACTCCGTACGAGCAGCGGACCATCCACGAGACCACCGACGTCACCGGCCTCCTCCGCGAAGGACGCAACGCGATCGCCGTGCGTCTGGCCGGAGCATGGGCGACCGAGCGCTACGGCTTCCGCGAGAACGCCCGGCCCCTCTACGCGGACCAGCCCCGCTTCGCGGGGCAGCTGCTCATCGAATATGCCGACGGGTCGAGCGAGTGGGTGCGGACGGATGCCTCGTGGCAGGCGTCGACGGGACCGATCACGGCCAGCGGGCTCTACGCGGGCGAGGACTACGACGCCCGACGCGCGCTCGTCGACGGGGAGGGCCGCGGCTTCGCGGAGGCCGGCTACGCCGGTGAGGGCTGGGCGCCGGCGGCCGTGTTCGAGGCTCTGCGCACGCCCGAGGCCCGGGTGTCGCCGTTCGTGCGCCGCCTCGATGACCTCGAGGTCCGCGAGGTCGTCACCACTCCGAGCGGGAAGACGGTCCTCGACTTCGGTCAGAACCTGGTCGGGCGACTCCGGATCCGCGTGTCGGGTCCGGCAGGCACCGAGATCACGCTGAAGCACGCCGAGGTGCTCGAGCACGGCGAGCTCGGCACCCGGCCGCTGCGCGCCGCCGCGGCGACCGACCACTACACGCTGTCGGGCGAGGGGATCGAGGAATGGGAGCCGGAGTTCACCTTCCACGGCTTCCGCTACGCCGAGATCGACGGGTGGCCGGGGGAGTTCGACCCGTCCGCCGTCACCGCGGTCGTCATCCACAGCGACATGGAGCGCACCGGCTGGTTCGAGGCATCCCATCCCCTCGTCAACCAGCTGCACGAGAACATCGTGTGGGGCCTGCGCGGCAACTTCCTCTACCTGCCGACCGACTGCCCCCAGCGCGACGAGCGCCTGGGATGGACGGGCGACATCCAGGTGTTCGCGCCGACGGCGTCGTTCCTGTACGACGTGCGCGGGTTCCTCGACTCGTGGCTGCGGGATCTCGCGCTCGAGCAGGTCGACGGCGTCGTGCCGTTCGTGGTGCCGAACGCGCTCGGAACCGCCCGCCCCGCCGCCGCGTGGGGCGACGCCGCGACGATCGTGCCGTGGGTGCTGCACGAGCGCTACGCCGACGTCGCCACCGTCGAGCGCCAGTACCCGAGCATGAAGGGCTGGGCGGATGCGCTCATCGAGCGCGCGGGTCCGCGCCGCCTGTGGGAGGGCATGTTCCAGTTCGGCGACTGGCTCGACCCCGACGCTCCGCCCCACCTGCCTGCGCGTGCGAAGGCCGATGCCGACATCGTCGCGTCGGCGTACCTCTTCCGGTCGGCGGACGCCGTGGCCCGCGCCGCGGCGCTCCTCGGCAAGGACGACGAGGCGAGGCAGTACGCCGAGATCGCGGAGGAGGTGCGCGCGGCGTTCCTCGCCGAGTACGTGACACCCGCCGGACGCATGATGTCGGACGCGCAGACGGCCTACGCCATGGCCATCGTGTTCGACATCGCGCCGTCCGACCAGCACGAGGTGCTGGGCGCGCGGCTCGCCGAGCTCACACGCCTGTCGGGGTACCGCATCAGCACCGGATTCGTCGGCACGCCGATCATCCAGGACGCGCTGACGCGTACGGGGCACCTCGAGACCGCGCGCCGCCTGCTGGTGCAGACCGAGAACCCGTCGTGGCTGTACCCCGTCACCATGGGGGCGACCACCATCTGGGAGCGGTGGGACTCGATGCTCCCCGACGGATCGATCAACCCTGGCGAGATGACGTCGTTCAACCACTACGCGCTCGGCGCCGTGGGGGACTGGCTGCACCGCGTGGTCGCGGGTCTGGCACCCGACGCCCCCGCGTACGAGCGGATCCGCATCCAGCCGCGTCCGCTCGCGGACTTCGACCACGCGAGGGCCGAGCATCTCACGCCGTACGGCACCGCGCGCGCCGGGTGGGTGCGCGAGGACGGCGTCATCCGCGTCGAGGCGACCGTGCCGCCGAACACGACCGCCGTGGTCGTGCTGCCCGACGGGCGCGAGCTCGAGGTCGGCTCCGGAACCCACGAGTGGGAGGTGGCCGACACGGCCCCGGCGGTCCCTGCATCGCGCATCGGCATGGACTCGACCCTCGCCGCCGTCATCGACGACCTCGAGGCCTACGAGGCCATCGTCCAGGTGCTCGAAGCATCGAGCCCGGCGGGAGCACACGGCTTCCGCACGCAGACGAAGTGGTCGGACGCCCGCGAGCTCGGCGAGGCGCTGTTCATGCACGCCGGTCCCGAAACGCAGCAGGAGATCGCCGCGGCGCTCGCCGCGCTGTCGGCGGAGCGCGAGGGGGCGACGGCAGATGCGTGAGCGGCGATGCCTGCCGGGGCTTCGCCCCAGACCCCCGGGCGCTGGCGCGCACCCGGGGGAGCGGGCGACCGCTTCCCCAGCCGTGCCCTACACTCGCGGACAGCGGAAGGAACTCCTGGGGGTGTCATGGTGGTGAGCGTGCGGGATGTCGCGGCGGCGGCATCCGTCTCCGTCGGCACGGTCTCGAACGTGCTCAATCGTCCTGAGAAGGTGTCGCCCGCGACCGTCGAGCGCGTCACGCAGGCGATCGAGGAGCTCGGCTTCGTGCGCAACGATGCCGCCCGCCAGCTGCGGGCGGGCCGCAGCCGCAGCATCGCGCTCATCGTGCTGGACGCCGGCAACCCGTTCTTCGCCGAGGTCGCCCGCGGGGCGGAGGACCGCGCCGCCGAGGCCGGCATGAGCGTGCTGCTGGGCAACAGCGACGAGCGCTCCGACCGCGAGGACGCCTACCTCGAGCTCTTCCGCGAGCAGCGCGTGAACGGCGTGCTCGTGACCCCCGTCGACGGCGACCTCGCGGGGCTCGCACGCCTGCACGCGGGAGGGGTGCCCGTGGTGCTCGTGGACCACGAGGACTCCGGCCAGGCCTTCGGCTCGGTCTCGGTCGACGATGTCGAAGGCGGCTACCTCGCGGCGTCGCACCTGCTGTCGACCGGCCGTCGCCGCATCGCCTTCATCGGCGGTCCGCGCACGATCCGCCAGGTTGCCGACCGCCTCGAGGGGGCGCGCCGCGCCGTCGCCGAAGTGGACGGGGCGACCCTCGAGGTCGTCGAGATGTCTGCGCTGTCGGTGCTGCAGGGGCGGGAGGCGGGGGAGCTCCTCCGCGGACGCGCCCCGGCAGACCGGCCCGACGCCGTGTTCGCGGCGAACGATCTGCTCGCGGTCGGCGCACTGCAGGCGTTCACGCTGATGTCCGACCTGCAGGTGCCGCGCGACATCGCGCTCATCGGCTACGACGACATCGACTTCGCCTCGGCGACCGTCGTGCCGCTGAGCTCGATCCGCCAGCCCGCGCACCTCATCGGCTACACCGCCGTGGACCTGCTCCTCAAAGACCTCGAAGAGCCCGGCGGTGACCACGAACGCACCGTGCGCTTCCAGCCGGAGCTCGTCGTGCGGGAGTCCACCGCGGGCTGAGCCCGCGGTCCGGCACCAGCCCCGCCAGCTGCCCCGATCCCGTTCGAGTCGCCAAGACACGCCGTGTGCCGACAGGCGCGATCGGCGTGTTCTGGCGACTCCCGTGGCGCGCGGCGAGGCCGCACTGATTCCCTGGCTACGAGGTGTCGGTGAATCGCCGGGCGATCTCCCGGAACGACGGGTGCACCTCGTGGTAGCTGACCAGGCGGACGTCCAGTCCCGCGTGCTCGACGATGCCGAGCGCGCGGACGATGGCGTCGTCGATCCACGCGTCGTCGTTTCCGAAGACGCCCCCGCCGACGCGGGTCAGCAGGACCGTCCGGCCGCGTTCGGCGGCGGCGAGCAGCGTCGCCTCGTACGTCGCCTCCAGGATCAGCCGGGCGAACGCCTCCCACTCCGACGGGTGGCCCGCACCGTAGGCCACCGGCAGTGCCGAGCAGAACGCCTGCGACACGATGCGCCGCCGGTCCTCCCGGACGTCCGTGACCTCGACGTCGCGATGCAGGCCGATCGCGAGCAGTCCGCGCAGCTCGTCGGCCTCGGCGGTCGACAGGTCGGCGACCGCCGTGAGCGCTTCCGGCGTGCACAGCGCGTAGCCGTTGCGCATCGTCCACAGTGCGTCGACCGTGGTGTTCCGCTTCTCGGCGAGCGCGGCGCCGACGCGGCTCAGGCCGTCGATCTGCCGCTCGCTCGTCTGACCCTGCTGACCGTCGACCTCGGCGAAGTAGTTGCGGTAGATGGTCGCGGCGCCCGCTGCGATCGCGCACGCGGGGCCCTGCGTGTGGTCGTGGGCGTACCGCGCGACCCCGTCCTCCGGCGTGACGCTCGGCCCCGCCATCTCCAGCAGGTTGAACTGCGATGCCACCTGGAACAGCGCGCCGGCGAGGCCGGGATCGGCATGCATGGCGCGCGCGTCGCCGGTGACGCAGCGCACGGTGGTGCGACCGCCGGTGGCGATGGTCGTGCGTCGGCGCAGGTCCTCCAGCGTCGGCACTTCGAGCGCGCCGATGCCGTACCGCCGGCCGTCGACGGTAGAGACGAGTTCGTCGCCGTCGACGCGCAGCTTCTCACGCGTGGCGTCGTAGCCCTCGGGGCCGGTCTCCTCGCGGAAGCCGGTGAGCCGTTCGAACCAGTCCATGTCGCGCCCCTCTCGCTGGGACGACGATAGCGCCGGGGCCGCGTCCTGAAGGAACGGGGGCAGTGGCCGGCGCGGCCTCAGACCGCGGCGCGCGGCCGGGTCGCCTCCTCGAGCAGCTCGAGCACGTGGCGGTAGTCCGACCCCGTGGCACGCGTCATGCCCAGCTCGCACGTCCGGTTGCATGACGCGTGCGCGTCGGCGCCGAGCGCCCGGACCTCGGCCGCCTCGGCCGCCGTGGCGGAGGCGGTGAGCTCGGGATGCAGCATCCCGCGGTCGCCGGCGAAGCCGCAGCACGACCACGCGTCCGGAACGACGACCTCAGCCGCGACGGCCTCGGCGACTCGGCGCAGGGCCGGATCGAGGCCGAGCTGCGACGACGAGCAGGTGGGATGCAGTGCCAGGGATCCGACGAGCGGCGTCACCGCGCCCAGGCGGGGGAGGAGCACGCGTTCGGCGAACGCGACGGCGTCCTCGACGCGGGCGTCGACGCCGGCATCCGCGAGCAGGTGGATGAAGCCCTCGGTGCAGCTCGCAGCATCCGTCACGATCGTGAGCTCGCCGTCGCGCGACGCGTTCGCGATCGACGCGGCCACCCGGCGAGCCATCACGTCGCGCCCGCCCGCGTACCCCTTCGAGGTCCAGGGCGTGCTGCAGCACAGCGCATCGACGCCGTCGGGCACCGCGAGGCGCACGCCCGCGCGCTCGGCGAGCCGGCGGAACGCCTCGGTCACGCCGATCCCGTCGCCCGCCGGCCCGAACATGGTGTTGACGCACGCGGGGAGGTAGACGGCGACCGGGGCTCCGTCACCCGCGCCGACGCTCGCGCCCAGCTGGGAGCGCACGCGGCCGCCTCGCGGAAGGTCGTCGGAGTAGCGCGGCACGGTGTCGGCGCCGAGCACGGCGCGACCGACGTCGGTCACCGCCGTGACGGCCGCGGCCGGCAGCTTGTCGGCCACCGTGAGACCGAGACTCGCGACCCGGGTGGCGCCGCCCCATGCTTTCGCGGCGCCCTTCCACGCAGCACTCGCGACGGGATTCGCGCTCTCGCGGCGCAGGCGCTTCACGAGGCTGCCGGTGTTGATCAGCACGGGGCAGGCGGTCTGGCACATGCCGTCGACGGCGCACGTGTCGACCCCCGCGTAGTCGTAGTCGCGCTCCAGCTCGCGCACGAGTGCGTGATCGCCGGATGCCTCGGCCCGGGCGATCGCGCGCCGCGTGACGATGCGCTGGCGAGGGGTGAGGGTGAGGTCGCGGCTCGGGCACGCCGGCTCGCAGTACCCGCACTCCACGCACCGATCGGCCTCCGCCTCGATCGGGTCGGCGAGCTTGATGTTGCGCAGGTGCGCGTCGGGGTCGTCGTCGATGATGACACCGGGGCTGAGGATCCCGGCGGGGTCGCAGAGCCGCTTGAGCTCGCGCATCACGTCGTAGAGCTCGTCGCCGTACTGCCGGCGCACGTACGGTGCCATGGCGCGGCCGGTGCCGTGTTCGGCCTTGAGGTTGCCGCCGGCGTCGAGCACCAGCTCGACCATGTCTTCGGTGAACGCGCGGAAGCGGGCCAGCTGGTCGGCCGACTCGAAGCGGTCGGTCAGCATGAAATGGATGTTGCCGTCCTTCGCGTGCCCGAAGATGACGCTGTCGTCGTAGGCGTACCGCTCGAACAGCGCCTGCAGCGTCGCGCACGTCGGCGCGAGGCGGTCGACCGGCACGACGACGTCTTCGAGCAGCGCCGTCGTGCCGCTCGGGCGGGCACCGGCGACCGACGCGTACAGGCCCTTGCGCAGCTTCCACGCGGCGGCGCGCGCCACCGGATCGGACGAGAAGGATGCTGCGGTCTCGAGCGGCTGTGCCGCGAGGGTCTGCGCGCCCCGCGCGACGAGCCCGGCGACCTCGTCGTCGTCGTGGGCGTGGAACTCCACGAGGAGCGCGGCCTGGTCGCGCACGGTGAGCCCGGTGATCTCGCGCGGAGCGCCGGCGAGCGACTGCCCGACGCGAAGCGACGTGGCATCCATCAGCTCGAGGGTCGCCGCGCCCGTCGCGACCAGGTCGGGGAGCGCGCGGGTGGCGGCGGCGAGGTCGGGGAAGACGGTGAGCGCCGTCGATACGCGCGGCAGGATCGGCACCGTGCGGTACGTCGCCTCCGCGACGAACGCCAGCGTCCCTTCGCTGCCGACGACCAGGTGCGCGAGCAGCTGCGCCGGGCTGTCGAAGTCGAGGAACGCGTTGACGGCGTACCCCATCGTGTTCTTCATCGCGAACTGCCGGCGGATAATCTCGACCGACCGCGGGTTCGACACAACCCGCGCGCGCAGCCGCATCAGACCGTCGACGAGGTAGGGCTCGGCCGCGCGCAGCGCTGCGTCGGCGTCGGGCGCGCCCGAGTCGACGACCGTGCCCGAGGGCAGCACGAACACGAGCGACTCGAGCGTCTGATAGGTGTTCTCGGTGATGCCGCAGGCCATGCCGCTGGAGTTGTTGTTGACGACGCCGCCGATCGTGCAGGCGAGCTCGCTCGCCGGATCGGGGCCGAGCCGGAAGCCGTGCCGGGCGAGCCGCGCGTTGACCTGGCGCACCGTCGCGCCCGGCTGCACGCGCACGCGGCGGCCGTCGTCGAGCACGTCGATGCGGCGGAAGCGCTGCCGCACGTCGACGAGCAGCCCGTCGGTCGATGCCTGACCGGAGAGGCTGGTGCCGCCGGAGCGGAACGTGAGCCGCGAGCGGCTGCGGCCGGCTTCGCGCATGACGCGGCCGACCTCCGCGGCATCGGCGGCGACGAGCACCGCCTCGGGCGTGAGGAGGAAGTGCGAGGCGTCGCTCGCATACGCGACACGGTCGATGGGGCGGGTCCGCAGGCGGGACGGCTCGGCCACGGCGTGCGCGATCGCCTCGGGAACGGCGGCGGGCGGCAGGGTCGCGGGGGCAGCGCTTCTTGCCATGGGAACTCCTTGCTGAGCTAGACTGCAATCACATTCAAGAGAGAATGGATATGCAAGCTCCTATGGACATGCAGACTAGCGGATCCTCCACCGTCATCTCCACCGAGCTCGACATCCTCGTCGCCGGCAGCTCGCCGTACTGGGAGAGCACCGCGCCGGGGGCGGGACGACGGATGCCGCGGGCCGACGCCGTCGGCGACGCCCCGGCCCTGAGTCTCAACCGGGTGTGGCGCTTCCGCCTCTCGCCGACGGCCGCGGGCACGGGGCCGGGCTGGACCACCGACGACTTCGACGACTCCGGCTGGGACGCCATGCCCGTGCCGTCGCACTGGGTGCTCGAGGAGTTCACGCCGCTCGGGGGTGGCCAGGCGCGCCGCATGGTGGGCACCGAGGAGGGGCCGCTCTACACGAACACGGCATACCCGATCCCGCTCGACCCGCCCCGCATCCCGACCGAGAACCCGACGGGCGACTACCGGCTCGTGTTCGATGTCCCCGACGACTTCGGGCCGGCGGTGCTGCGCTTCCAGGCCGTCGACTCGTGCGCGATGGTGTGGCTCAACGGCGAGGAGCTCGGCTGGTCGATGGGCAGCCGCCTCCCTTTCGAGTTCGACGCGCCGGTCCGGGCGGGCCGCAACGTCCTGTGCGTGCGCGTGCACCGCTGGTCGGCGGGCACGTACCTCGAGGACCAGGACATGTGGTGGCTGCCCGGCATCTTCCGGGACGTCGAGCTGCTCGCGCGACCCGCCGGCGCGATCGACGACCACTTCGTGCACGCCGATTACGACGCTGCGACCGGGCGGGGCACGCTGCGGGTGGATGCCTCGACCCCGGCGATCGTCGAGATCCCGGAACTCGGCATCCGTACGCCGGCCGGTGAGACGGTGACCGTCGCCGTCGAGCCGTGGAGCGCGGAGCGGCCCCGCCTGTACCGCGGCACGCTGCGCTCGAGCGGCGAGACCATCGAGCTCGCGGTCGGCTTCCGGCGCGTGGAGATCGTCGACGGCGTGCTCACGGTGAACGGGCGGCCCGTCACCTTCCGCGGCGTCAACCGCCACGAGCATCACCCCGACACCGGGCGCACGCTCGACCGCGCCACGATGGTCAAGGACGTCGTGATGATGAAGCGCGCGAACATCGATGCCGTGCGCACCAGCCACTACCCGCCGCATCCGGAGTTCCTGCGCCTGTGCGACGAGTACGGCCTGTGGGTGATCGTCGAGGCCGACCTCGAGACGCACGGCTTCATCTACGAGGGGTGGGCGCACAACCCGCCGGCGCTGCCCGAGTGGCGCGACGCGATCATGGACCGCCTGCTCCGCACGGTCGAGCCGCACAAGAACCACCCGAGCATCGTGGTCTGGTCGCTCGCGAACGAGAGCATGACCGGCGACGGCTTCGCCGAGATGCGCCGCTGGCTCGATGAGCGCGATCCGTCGCGCGCCGTGCTCTACGAGCGCGATCCCAGCTACCGCGACTCCGACTTCTACTCGCTCATGTACCCGTCGCTCGAACTGCTCGAGCAGATCGGCCGGCACGAAGAGCCGCGCGGCGGCCGGCTCAGCATGCACGGCATGGTGTTCGCCGAATCCGGCGGCGCCGCGCCGCTGCCGGAAGGTGTCGCCGAGGCCGACGAGGAGCGTCGCCGCGGCCTCCCATTCCTGCTCGTCGAATACGCCCACGCGCAAGGCAACGGACCCGGATCGCTGCAGGACTACTGGCGCATCATCCGCGCGCACGACCGCCTCTGCGGCGCGTTCGTGTGGGAGTGGATCGACCATGGCTTGAACGCCGTCACGGAGGACGGGGTGCCGTTCGTCATGCACGGCGACGACGTCGACTACGAGCCGCGCGGCGGGCGCTTCGGTCTCCACGGACTCGTGTTCAGCGACCGCACGCCGACCCCGGTCTCCTCGAGCTCACGAAGGCGCACGAGACGATCGGGATCACGGTGGGCCGCGACACGGTGCGCATCGCGAGCGACCGCCACAGCGCCGACACAGCCGACCTCGCGTTCCGGTGGTCGGTCGAGGCCGACGGCGAGATCGCCGTGAGCGGCGCGCTGTCCGTTCCCGTGCTCGCGCCGGGCGAGTCGGCCGAGGTGCCGATTCCGGATGCTGCCGCCACCGCGCTCGCGTCGGGCACCCGCGACACCGTGCTCACGGTAGAGGCGGCGCTCGCCGCAGACGAGGTCTGGGCGCCGGCGGGGCACGTGGTCGCGTGGGGGCAGCGGGTGGTCCCACCCGCCGCTGCCGAGAAACCTCAGTCCGATCGAGACACCACGCCGCGCGCGGTTTCCTCGCGAGGCGACGGTTTCCCGCGCTCGCAGGCGGAGATCGCCCTCGGCCCCGGGGTTTTCGATGCGGCGACCGGCCGCCTGGTGCGGCTCGGCGATCTCGAGCTCGACGGCCCGGTGCTCGACCTGTATCGCGCGCCCACCGAGAACGACCACGGCCAGGGTGAGACGAACAACATCGCCGGAGTATGGCGCAAGACGATGCTGCATCGGCTGCTGCATCGCATCGACGAGGTCGACGCGGGCGACGGGCGGCTGCGGGTCAGCGGCCGCACGGCCCCGCGCACCCACCCGCACGGTGTGGCGTGGACGATGACGTGGACGCCGGACGGCGACGGCGTCGTGCTCGAGGTCGACGCCGACTTCGTCGGGCCGTGGTCCGACACGCCCTATATGCATCGCGACATCCTCGTTCCGCGCCTCGGGCTGCTGTTCGGGCTTCCCGGAGCCGCCGAGCGGGTCACGTGGTTCGGCCGCGGCCCGGGCGAGACCTACGTCGACTCGTTCGAGGCCTCGCGAGTCGGGCGCTTCGCCGCCTCGATCGACGACCTCCAGGTGCCGTACCCCGTGCCCCAGGAGAACGGCAACCACGTGCAGACACGGTGGCTGGAGGTCGCCGGCGCAGGCATCCCGTCGCTCCGCGTCGACGGTCGTCCCGAGTTCGACTTCACCGCCCGCCGCTGGAGCTCGCACGACCTCGATCGTGCGGCCAAGCCGCACGAGCTCGTCGACTCGGGTCGGGTCTGGCTCAACCTCGATCACGCGCAGCAGGGTGTGGGCTCAGCATCCGTCGGTCCTGCCCTTCCGGAGCAGTACCGCATCCCGCGCGAGCGCACGACGTGGAGCCTCCGGCTCGAGGCGCGCTGACCGCTCCGCCCTCCGCCGCACTGCCCGTCGCCGGCTCCCGTCGGTCCGCTCGGATGTACGCGGGAGGGTATTGAATATCCGGTTCGCACGGCCCGGGAACCCCCGCCGCCCCGCACGACGCCGTCACAGCGCGCGCTTGATCCCGTGTGAGCCGGAAGTTCAATGGTGTTCTCGGCAGTCGCCGCTCCGGGGGGCGGATGTCTCGGTGTCGGGTCGCGTCGCTAGCCTCAGAGGGGTGTTCTCTGCCGCTTCCGTCCTCGACCGGATCGTCACCGCCATCGACGACGAGAAGCTCGGCGCCTACGGGGTCCACGTGCTCGTCGCCGAGGACGAGGCTCAGCATCGCTGGCGCAGCGATGATCGCGTGAACCTCTACTCCGTGTCGAAGGGCATGAGCGCGCTCGCGGCGGGCATCGCCGTCGATGAGGGGCTGCTCTCGCTCGATACCACCGTGGCCGAGGCGTTGCCGGAGATGCGGCTCGGCGACGGCGGCGAGTCCGTCACCTTGCGGCACCTCCTCACCATGACGAGTGGGATCGACTTCGCGTGGTTCGGCAGCCAGGCCGCGCCCTGGCCGGATCTCGCGCAGGAGATGCTGCGCCGCCCCACCCGTGGCGCCGGCGAGGTGTACCAGTACTCCGATGCGAGCACGTACGTCGCGATGCGGATGCTGGGCGCCAGGGTCGGCGATGTGCGCGACTGGCTCCTTCCTCGGCTGTTCGAGCCGCTCGACATCCACAACCCGCAGTGGCATCGGTGTCCGCAAGGATGGATCGTCGGCGGCAGTGGGCTCGAGCTGCGCACCGAGGAGCTCGCCCGGATCGGTCGCGTGCTCCGCGACCGCGGGGAATGGAAGGGGCGGCGCATCGTGAGCGCCCCGTGGATCGATGCCATGCACGCGGAGTGGGTCGTCACGGGATGGGACGGGGACTCAGCGCGCTACGGCATTGCCGCGTGGGCAGGGCCTCGTGACGGCTGGCGACTCGACGGACTCTACGGCCAGTACGTCTACGTCGCCGGCGAGCGCGATGCCGTCGTCACGATCACGGCGCACGAAGAGACCCGCGACCATCGGCTCGTTCAGATCGCTGCGGACGCCGTCGCCGGCTGAACCGTTCCCGGCCCGCCGCGGGCCGTCAGAAGCCGTGAGCCAGGAGGGTCGCGGCGGCGCCGGCGCGCAGCGCGACGAGCGCCTCGCGCTCGTACTGCGGCATGCGGTCGGGGAGCGCGTCGAGGTCGAACCAGGCGAGCTCGGCGCACTTGCGGGGCTCGAGGATCTCGGGCTCGCCCTCCCACTCGTCGCATACGAAGAACCAGTCGACGCGCTGCTCGATCGGGTCGTCGGTGCCGTCCGTGCGCTGCATGACCGCGACCGGTGTCAGCGCGGTGGGCGCGAGCGTCAGCCCGAGCTCTTCGCGGACCTCGCGGATCGCGGCGTCCGCCGCGGTCTCGCCGAGCTCGACGTGTCCGGCGGCGCCGGCGGCCCAGCATCCGTCCATGTAGCCGGTGTTCTGGCGCAGCTGCAGCAGCACCGCCCCGCCGCGGCGGAGATAGACGTACGACGAGGGGACGACCGAGAAGCGGGGCACGGCGACCCAACCTACCGTCAGCCGAGCGCGGCGACGTCGGTGAACAGCGTGTCGGCACCCACCTGACCGCCCTTGAGCAGCAGCTCCAGGCCGTCGATGGCGGGGTCGGCGGCGTGCGCCCGCAGCAGCACGACGTTGTCCCACGGGTTCGCGGCGATCGAGAGCGACTCGACGCCGAGCAGGCGCGTGACACGGCTGGAGGTGTCGCCCCCGCACACGATCACGCGGCGTGCCGCTGCGTCGCGGGCGACGGTGGAGATGACGGATGCTGCCGCCTCCGCGATCGCCTCGAGCACGGGGCGGCCCCCGGCCGAGGTCGCGTCGGCGTCGGCGTCGGCGTCGTCCGACGTGAGCACGACGCCGCGTCCCGAGCCCAGGGCGGCGAGGAGGTCCGGCAGAGCGGCGGCGACCCCGGCATCGTCGAGCGGAAGCGGCCGCACCAGCCAGCCCGCGCCGGCGGCGGCATCCGCCTGCCGGCGCGTCTGCGCCGAGCGGCTGCCCGAGACCACGAGGACAGGACCCGTCGACGGCGTCGACACCGGGATGGCGGGGCCGCTGCGCGGGTTCGCCGCGGCGATGCCGTGGGAGAGGCCGCCCGAGCCGATGGCGAACACCGGAGCGGGGAGAGCCGTGACCGCCGCGCCGATGCTGACGAGGTGCTCGTCGGTGAGGGCGTCGAGCACCAGCGCGGCCTCGGGGGCGCCACGCAGCAGCGGCTCGAGGTCGTCGTACGCCACAAGCGGAATCGCGCCGATCGGCAGGTCGGTCTGGCGGCCGAGGTGCACCGCGAGGTCGGCCTCGGTCATCGGGGTCGAGGGGTGGTGCGACATGGTCGGCTGCCGATCGAGGCGGTACACCGTGCCCTGCTCGGCCGCGAAATGCTGGCCGAACATCGTGTAGCGCCCGAAGTCGGGCTGGGCGAAGAGCATCGGAACGGGGCGCTCGCCGAACGCCTCCCGCGCGAGCTCGATGACGTGGCCGAGGCTCCCCACGTGGGGCGCCGAATCCGCGGTCGAGCACGCCTTGTACTGCACGATCGCCGGCTCGAGCGCCGAGAAAGCCGCGAACACCGGCCGCAGCTCGGCGTCCATCTCGTCGGGCGAGAGCGAACGCGAGATGCCGGCCACGCCGACCACGTCCACCTCGTCCGCGGCGCGGCCCAGGACCGCAGCATCCGGGAGTCCCGTGAAGAGCCGCCCCGTCCAGCCGCGCCGCGCGAACTGCAGGAGCGCATCGACGCTTCCGGTGAAGTCGTCGCCGTAGAAGACGACGGCGCCGTCCCTACGCACGGACCGGCCCGAAAAGCTCTGCCGCCCGGCGGAGGGCCGACGAGCTCTCGTACGCCTCGTCGATGCTCTCGCCGCGTGCCGCCGACGCCCATGCGTCGCGCATGCTCGCCACTCCGGCCGCCGCACCGTCGGGATGACCGTGGATGCCGCCACCGGCGAGCACGAGGAGGTCGGTCGTGCCGACCGCGGCGTAGGTGGCGTGCGCGAGCCCGCCCCACTGACCCGACGACAGCACGGGCACCGTGGGCGTCAGCCCCAGCAGCGGTTCACGCACCGCGGCGATGGAGTCGAGCACCTGGGCGTCCGTCTCGTAGAACTTGTTGCTGATGCCGTTCGTGTGCAGGTGATCGGCGCCGGCGAGCCGCGCGAGCTTCTGCCACGCACGGAACCCTATCCCGACCTGCTCCGAGCGCCCGAATGAGCCGAACATCGCACGGTGGCCGTGGATCGGCACGCTGCTGTGGCGGCGGAGGAACTCGAGGCCCGGCAGGCCGATGAGATTGATGCACGCCATCACGCACGTGCCACCGGCGGCCACGACGAGGTCGTGGTTCGCCTCGAGCTGCCCGATGTCGTCGGTGATGTTGAACGCGTACATGGGCTTGCGACCGGTGCGGTCGGCGTAGCGCTCGAGCACCGGCATGACCGCGGCGACCCGCTCGGCGAGCGGCGCGGTCGGTCCGTTGCCCTGCAGCTCGTCGTCCTTGATGAAGTCGATGCCCGACTCGGCGAGCTGTGAGACGACCTCGGCGAGGTCTTGCGGGGACAGGCCGATGCTGGGCTTGACGATCGTGCCGATCATGGCGCCCTCGGGCCGGCCCACGAGCCGGCGCGTGCCCTCCACCCCGAACGCGGGACCGGGGTAGCGCTCGGCGAACGCCGGCGGCAGCTCGAGGTCGACCAGGCGGATCGCCGCGAGCTCCTTGATCTCGAAGAGGTTGCCCGCCACGGCGGCGAGCAGGTTCGGGAGGGACGGGCCGAAGTTGTCGAGCGGGAAGCGCAGCCGCAGCCGCGCGCGCCGCCGGAGCGCCGGATCGCCGACCGCGCCGGGCAGCGGCGAGGCGCCCGTGAGCGGCAGCTCGTCGATCGACTCCACCTGGGCGGCGAAGCGCGCGCGCAGGTCGTCGGACTCGCGCTCGACGCGGACGAAGGTGCCGGTGGACTGCTCTCCGGCGAGCACCTCAGCGGCCTGCCGCAGCGGCAGGGAGGTCTCGATGATGTACGTCGCGACGACGTGCGGGGTCGTGAGAAGTGAGGAGGACATGCGCGTCACCACACCAGCGGGAGCCAGACCGACATCTCGCCGGCACCGCGGTTGCCCCACGCGAAGTAGGGGACCAATCGCACAGGCGCGGTCTCGAGCGCGGTGTCGGCCAGGTCGTCGTACAGTGCGTCCTCGTCGGCGCCGGGAAGGACGACCGCCTCGGCGTCGAGTGCGATCACGCGGTGCCCCGCGACCTCGGCCTCGACGGGCCTGAACGTCGTGCCGCGCCGCAGCGCGACCTGCTCGAGCACGGCCCCCTCAGGAAGGTCGGCGCTCTCGACGCAGTAGACGACCGGCCCGCGGCGGACGGCGACCTGGTTGGTCGCCTCCTCGGCGAGGCGGTGGGCGCGGAGCACCCGCACCGGCATCGGGAGCGTCAGCGCGACGACGTCGCCCTCCTGCCACTCGCGCTCGATGCGGGTGTACGTGCCGGGCTCGCTCACGGGCACCTCGGACCCGTTGACCGTGAGCGTCGCGCCCGACGACCAGCCGGGAACGCGGAGGTGGAGCGGGAGACCCCCGGCGGCAGCATCCGTCACGGTGAACGTGATCTGCTCGCTCCAGGGGTAGTCGCCGTCCTCGCGCAGGGCGAGGCGGCGCCCGTCGTCGGTCGTCACGTCGAGCGTGCTGCCGCCGTACAGGTGGACGAACAGGCCCTCGTCGCCCAGCGACGCGACGCGCTCGTGGAACCGCGCGAGCGTGCGGGCGATGTTCGGCGGGCAGCAGAAGCAGCTGAGGTAGGGCTCGCGGAGGCGCTCGTCCGACGGCGGCGGCGACGGCACCGGGTGGATGGCCGTGTCGCCCGGGCGCCGGAGCGGGTAGGGGAGGTCCCGCACCTGGCGCAGCGCGTTCGTGTAGAAATACTCCGAGCCCGCGAGGCTGATGCTCGAGAGGAGGCTGTTGAAGGCCACCTGCTCGATGACGTCGGCGTAGGCCGCGTCGCCCGTGAGCGCCAGCATGCGCTCGCCCCACAGGATCAGGCCGATGTTCGCGCACGACTCGTTGTGCGCGGTCGTGTGGGGCAGCTGGTACGCGCGGCCGTACGCCTGATGCACGCGGCTGATCTGGTGCTGCCACGGCGAGCCGTCGGGGGAGGCGCCGTCGTAGAGCGCGCCGGCGCCGCCGGTGATGTAGAGCTTGGTGTCGACGACGTCGCGCCACAGGTGCTCGAGAACCGCCTCGAGCTGCGCGTCACCGGTCTCGGTGACGAGATCGGCGAGGCCGGCGTACAGGTAGTTGGCGCGCACCGCGTGGCCGGCGACGACAGTCTGCTCGCGCACGGGCACGCGGTCCTGGTTGTCGTCGCCGCCTGCGAAGTCGTCGCGGACGCGGATGAACGCCTCCGACAGGCGCAGGTACTGCTCGTCGCCGGTCGCGCGGTAGAGGTCGATCACCGCCATGTAGTGCGACGGGCAGATGGCGCTGCGGGCGAGCTCCAGAGGCTTGGTCGTCGCGAGGTCCTCGAGGAAGCCCGCCGCCTTGCGTGCGGCGTCCAGCAGCGTGCTCGACCCGGTCACCTCGTAGTGGCGGACGCCGGCCGTGATGAGGTGCCCGAGGTTGTACGTCTCGAAGTTGAAACGGTCGGCGAGGGCGATCGCGTCCTCGTGATTGCGCGTCGAGATGATGGTCGGCGTGTGGAGGTAGCCGTCCTCGCGCTGCACCGACGCGATGAGCCGTGCGATCTCCTCGATGCGCGCGGCCAGCTCGGGGTCGGGATCGGTCTCGAGGCGCGCGACGGCCGCCTCGAACCACTTGTAGAAGTCGCCGTCCATGAAGGGCGGTCCGGCGTGCGCGCCCTCCTCGAGGCCGGCGGCGATGCGGAAGTTCGTGAGCCCGGCGCTGATGGCGGGGTCGCTCAGGGAGGACCAGATCTGGGGGATGGTGACGTCGCGCGTCCGATCGTGGACGTCTCCCCAGAAGCCGCTCGCCCATCGCGCGCTGTCGGCGCCGAGGGGTCGCAGCCGGGCGTGAGCCCGCGTCGCGGTCGTGGCGGTCATGCTGTTCCTTCCGAGTGGCGTTCAGTCTCGTGCTCGTCGTCGTCTTGCGGCAAGCCGGGTCTGTTGCGGGGTCAGACTAGACAGCGCTGAAAGTTCTCGCAACGCTGCATGGAAATGCAGTCTAACCCCTGAATCGTCTCAAAGTGAATAGAATTTCAGTACTGACTGTTGACACACGTCGAAATCGTGCCTACTGTCGTGGTCGTACCTTTCACCCGCATGGTCGTCGTCAAGGAGGACGCTATGAACACACGCAGCAACCGCCGCCGCATCGCGGCGCTGGGGATCGCACTGGCCGCGGTGCTTCCGCTGGCCGCCTGCGCCGGCAGCGACAGCCCCGACACCGGATCGTCGGAGGGTGGCGCCGGTGCCGGCGGCACCGACCCCGAAACCTTCACCGTCATGACGGCGAACGAGAACCCGGTGCTCGAGGAGCAGCTCACCGCCCTCTCGGAGGGCGCGTGCAAGGCCGAGAACGAGGCACTGCCGCTCGAGCACCAGAAGGTGGCACAGGCCGACACCGTGCAGAAGGTGACGCTGCTCGCCAGCCAGGGCGCGCTGCCCACCCACACCATCGCGGGCACCGCTCTCATCCGGCCCGATGGCGACCTCAACGCCGCCGGCCTGGTCGGCGACCTCAAGGCCGCGCTCGAAGGCGCCGGCACGTGGGACAACGTGCTGCCCGCCGCCGCCTCCACCGTCGAGCAGGTCTACGGCGGCATGTTCTCGATGCCGTACCAGTACAACATCGAAGGCATCTTCTACAACAAGGAGATCCTCGCCGACAACGGCATCGAGGAGCCGCAGACCTGGGACGAGCTCGTCGACGCGGCCGACACGCTGGCCGACGCGGGCGTCGTCCCGATGACCGAGGCCGGCGCCAACGGCTGGCCGCTGACGCGCATCATGGGCATGTACATCTTCCGCAACGTCGGCCCCGAGGCCATGGCCGCGGTGCGCGACGGCGACGCGAAGCTGACCGACCCGGAGTACGTCGAGGGCGCGCAGGCGCTCGCCGACTTCGCCGAGGCCGGCTACTTCGGCGAGGGCTTCTCGACGCGTGACGGCGACACGTCGTCGAACATGTTCCTCACCGGCCAGGCCGCGATGACCTACGACGGCTCGTGGCTGCTCAGCGCCATCAACGACCCGGAGCGCAACCAGATCGGCGGCGAGAACGTCGGCTTCATGCCGTTCCCCGAGGTCGACGGCGGCAAGGGCTCGATCGACCAGTACGCCGCCAACGCCGGCGCCCCGATGATCATCAACGCGGAGCAGTTCGGCCCGAAGGTCGTCGACTGGGTGAGCTGCATCGCCGAGAACTACGGCCAGCAGGCGCTGCAGGACGCCGGCGTGATCTCGGGCTTCAAGGTCAACGGCGACGTGACCGACATCTCGGAGAACACCGCGGAGATCCAGGAGCGCATCGCGGGCATCAACGAGACCGTACTGTGGTTCGAGGCCCTCATGGACTCGAAGAGCAACTCGCTCGCCTCGACGAACGCCACGCTGCTGACGACCGGTCAGATGACCGCCGAGGAGTACATGACCCAGCTCCAGGCGAGCATCGACGCCAACGGCTGAGACCCCGTACCGGCTCCCCGGGCCCACGCCCGGGGAGCCGGCTCTTCGAGAGAGAAAGCAGTTCGCAGATGAACTCGATCTTCGGAGATCGGAAGACGATCTTCATCCTGCTGGCACCGGCCCTGGTGCTGTACACCCTGCTGAAGGTGGTGCCGGTCGGCTGGTCCCTCGGCCTCTCGTTCTTCGAGGGCAACTCGCTCCGCGGGTTCGACTGGGTGGGTCTGCAGAACTTCGCCACCTTCTTCACCGACCCGAACGCGCTCCAGTCGATGTGGGTCAGCGTGTTCTTCGCGATCGTCGCCACGATCGGCCAGGTCGCCCTGGGCTACGGCCTCGCCCTCCTCTACGTCTTCGTCCTGCGCAAGGGCTCGACGCTCGTGCGGACGTTCGTGTTCTTCCCGACCGTGCTCCCGACCGTCGCCGTGGCGCTGCTGTTCCGCAGCTTCGTCGCCGTCGGCGACAACCAGGGACCGGTCAACGACATCATCAACTTCTTCGGCGGCGAGAGCGTCGAGGTGCTCGCCTCCACGGTCGGCACCATGACCCTGGCGATCCTCATGACGCTGTGGAGCTCGATGGGCTTCTACGCCGTCCTTCTCTACGCGGGGCTGCTCGACATCCCCGAAGAGGTGATCGAGTCCGCACGCCTCGACGGCGCGAACGGCCTCAAGCTCGTGCGCCACATCGTGGTGCCCCTCTCGCTTCCCATCCTCCTGTCATCGATCATCTTCAGCCTCAACGCGACGCTCAAGGTCTTCGACAGCCTGCTCGCGCTCAACGGCGGCGGACCCGGAACGTCCACCGCGCCGATGACCCTGTACATGTACCGCACCGCGTTCGAGTACGCCGAGTACGGGTACGGCTCGACGATCGCCGTCCTCCTCACCGCGCTCTGCCTGGTGTTCACCCTCGCGATCTTCCGATCGTCGCGTCGCAAGGCGGAGGTCTGACATGACTCTGACGCACACTGATACGCCGGCCTACACCGTCGCAACCCCGACGGTCCGCAAGCCCGGCCCGGGCCGCGCTCGCCGCACCTTCGTGAAGGCGCTCCGGCGCCTGCCGGTGTGGATCCTCGTCGCCGTCCTGATGGTCGTGGTGCTCTACCCGCAGGTCTGGATGGTGCTGGGCTCGTTCAAGACGCAGTCCGAGTTCCTCTCGAACCCCGCGCTGTCGCTGCCCGAGACGTGGAACTTCGACAACTACGTCACCGCCCTCACCAACGGCAACGTGGCGCGCAACTGGCTCAACAGCGTGCTCGTCACGATCCCATCCGTCGTCTTCATCGTCTTCATCGGCGTCGCCGCCGGCTATGCGCTCGAGGTGATGATCTGGAAGGGCCGCAACGGGGTCCTCCTCTACATCCTCGCGGGCATCATGGTGCCCGGTCAGATGATCCTCGTCCCGCTGTTCATCACCTACTTCCGCATCGGGATCACCGACACGCTGTGGCCGCTCATCATCACGTACACCGTGATGGGACTGCCGCTGACGACCTTCCTCATGGCGACCTACTTCCGGTCGGTGCCTCGCGAGATCTTCGAGGCCGCGACCGTCGACGGCTCGGGCCCGCTGCGCTCGTTCTTCGTGATCGGCATCCCGATGATGAAGAATGCCATCCTCACCATCGGTCTCGTGCAGTTCTTCAGCGTGTGGAACGACCTGCTCATCGCGCTGACGTTCACGACGCGCCCCGAGCTGGCGACGATCCAGGTGGGCCTGTTGAGCCTCAGCGACGAGTACGGGTCGACGCAGTACGGCCCGCTGTTCGCGGCCGTGAGCATCAACATCGTGGTGCTGCTGATCCTGTTCCTGACGCTCAACAAGAAGATCATGGCCGGCATGTCCGGCGGCGCCCTCAAGGGCTGAGAAGCTGAGAGGCTGGTCCTGTGACATCGCCCGCACCGCGCATCGCGTTCCTCCACACCGGAGCCGTCAACATCGCCCCGTTCGGCGCGCTGGCGGCGGAGTTCCTCCCGGGCGCGACCGTCGTGAACTATCTCGACGACCGGATCGTCGCCGACCTCGGCGATGAGGCGCGGGCGGGCTCGGTGCCCGAGCGCATCGACGACCTCGTGCGCGCCGCCGCGGCAGGGGGAGCGGATGCCGTGATGTTCACGTGCTCGTCGATCTCCGAGCTCGCCGCACCCGCCGCTGCGGCGGCGGGCGTGCCCGTCCTCCGCGTGGATGAGGCGATGGCGGATGCTGCGGTCCAGAGCGGTCGCCGCATCCGCGTTCTCGCGACCCTGCCGACGACGTGCCGCCCCACCCTGGGGCTGCTCCGGGAGCGCGCGGCCCTCGCCGGCGTCGAGCCGGAGTTCACGAGCGAGGTCATCGAGGGCGCGTTCGCGGCCGTCGCGGGCGGCGACCGCCCGACTCATGACCGTCTCGTCGCCGCCGCCATCGAGCGCGGCGCCGCCGAGGCCGACGTGATCGTGCTGGCTCAGGCGTCGATGGCGTCGGCCGCCGACGCCGTGTCCGTCGACGTGCCGGTGCTCACGAGCCCGCGCCTCGGCGTCGAGCGCCTCGCGGAGTCCCTCTCCGCCCGCTGACCGTCCCCACCGACGTCTCCGCCGCGTTCGAGGCGTTTCGTCCCGCTCGCTCAACGACTGGTCGCCGCGGTCAGCGCTCCGCGAGGGCCTCGGCCGAGCGCAGGTCGGTCACGAGCGCCGTGACCCAGTCGCCGGCCAGGGCGCCGTGGATCGCCTCGAGCTTGCGCTCGCCGCCGGCGATGCCGACGCGGCGAGGGATGCGCCGGAGGTTCTCGACGGTGATCGCGATGATCCGGTCGTCGAGGGCGCCGCGCACGAGCGAACCGTCGGCGCGGAAGATGCGGTGGCAGATGTCGCCGACGGCGCCCTGGTCCAGCAGCGCCTGGCGCTCCTCGGCCGCGAACGCGTTGCCGCTGGCGGCGAGGGCGTCGGACGGCTCGATGCTGCCGATGCCCATGATCGCCATCGTGAGCTCGTTCCAGTGGCGCGCGACCTCCTGCATCGAGGGGTCCTGCAGCAGGCTGTCACGGATCGCCGGATCGCCGACGACGCCCGGAGCCTGCACGTACACGGGCTCCGCGCCCAGCGTGCGCGCCAGCTCGCCGAGCAGGCGGTTCGAGTGGCTCTGGGCCTCGGGGGCGCCGACGCCGCCGAGCAGCTGCACGACCTCGGTCGCGCCGCGCACGGTGAACGGGCGCATGCGGTCGACCATCGCGAGGATCGTCTGGCTCCACGATGAGACGCCGATGCGGTCGGCGCCCGAGAGGGTCGCCTCGAGGTACGCGGCGGCCCCCGCTCCGAGCGAGGCGAGCAGCTCGCCCTCGTCGGCCTCCGGGTCGACGTCGACGATGACGGCCTCGGCGAGGCCGTACTTCTCCTCGAGCTGCTCCTCGAGCTCGGCGTACACGCCCGGGGCGACCGTGACGATCGTGCGCACGATGCCCACGGATTCCGCGCGCTTGAGCAGACGCGAGACCTTCGCCTGTGAGATATTGAGCGCGGCCGCGATGTCGGCCTGGCGGACGCCGCGCTCGTGGTACATGCGGGCGACCTTCGTGAGCAGGCGCACCTGTCCGTCCGCGGGCCGGGTGTAGGGCGTCAGGGGCACGGTGTCTCCGATCGTGGCGATCCGAAGGGGTGTATTCGGATTCGCTAACGAAAGGATATTCACTCTCCGCGCATTACGCCAGTGCCGAGGCACGCGGATTCACACAGGGACCGGGGATTTCGGATGCTGCGGCCCGCAGCATCCGTATCGAGAAGCGTTCAGCTCGTCCTCAGCGAGAGCACACGCACACCCACGCGCAGGTCGCCAAGACACGCCGGTCGCGAGCGCGGCCGTTCGGCGTGTCTTGGCGACTCGGCGATCTGGCTACGGCGGGTCAGGCCGGAACCGAGACCCCCGCAGGCACGGGTACCGCACGGGTGTGCGTGCCGTGGGTGAGCGTCTCGGCGTCGACGCCCTCGAGGTCGAGCACGGCCTCCGCGCCCACGGGCACCGTCAGCTCGATGTGCAGCTGCCCGTCCTCGATGCGCCACGAGATCGCCGCCTCGCCGTACGCCGTGCGCTGGCGCGCCGACGCCGACGTGAGCCCGCCGCCGGGACGCGGCGCGAACCGGATCCTCCGGTACCCCGGGGCATCGGGCGCGAGCCCGCCGATGACGCGATGCATCCAGTCGGCGACGGCTCCGAGCGCGTAGTGGTTGAACGACGTCATCTGGCCCGGGTTGACCGTTCCGTCCGGCAGCAGCGAGTCCCAGCGCTCCCATACCGTGGTCGCGCCCTGCTCGACCTGGTAGAGCCACGACGGGCACTCGCGCTCGAGCAGCAGGTCGTAGGCGGCCGGCACCTGGCCGCCCGAGCTCAGCGCGTCGGAGACGAGCGGCGTGCCGACGAAGCCCGTCGCGATGCGGTTGCCCGCCGCGTGCACGAGGTCGGCGAGGCGGGTGGCCGCAGCATCCCGTCGCTCGGGATCGGTGATGAGATCGAACTGCAGGCCGAGCGCGTACGCCGTCTGCGCGTCGCTGGTCATCGTGCCGTCGTCGTTCACGTACGCCGCCTCGAACGCCGCGACCACCTCGTCGGCGAGCGCGTCGTAGTGCGCGTGCTCATCGGCGAGCCCGAGCACCTCGGCCATGCGCGCCACCGTGCGCGCCGACTTCGCGAAGTACGCGGTCGCCACGAGGTAGCGGTCGGTGAGGGCGTCGGCGGGGTCGTCCGGCGGGGCGGCCGGGTCGAGCCAGTCGCCCAGCTGGAAGCCGGAATCCCAGAGGCGTGAGGGACCCGAGAGGCGCTCGAGGAGGTCGACCCACCGGCGTGCACTGTCGAACTGCGCCTGCAGCACGCCGAGGTCGCCGAACCGCTCGTACAGCGTCCACGGCAGGAGTGTCGCGACGTCGCCCCAGGCGGCGCCGGGGCGCAGCGGCGTCCACTTGTCGACCGCCGGGATGACCGGCACGTACCAGGGCACCGTGCCGTCGGGAAGCTGCTCGAGTGCGACGTCGCGCAGCCAGCCCGACAGCATGCCCGACACGTCGAACAGGGTCGAGGCGGTGGGGCCGAAGACCTGGATGTCGCCCGTCCAGCCGATGCGCTCGTCGCGCTGCGGGCAGTCGGTCGGGATGTCGACGAAGTTGCCGCGCATGCCCCACACCACGTTCTCGTGGAGGCGGTTGAGCGCGGAGTCGGAGGATTCGAACCACCCGGTGCGCTCGAGGTCGGTGTGGTAGACCTTCGCGACCAGGGCGCCGGCGGCGGCGTCGGCGTCGAGGTCGCCCGGCCAGCCGGTCACCTCGACGTACCGGAAGCCGTGGAACGTGAAGCGGGGCTCCCACTCCTCGACATCGCGGCCGGCGAGCGTGTAGTTGTCGGTCGACCGCGCGGCCCGCAGCGGCCGCGTGTAGATCTCCCCGTCCTGCATGACCTCGGCGGTGCGCAGCGTCACGGTCGTGCCCGCCTCGCCGGATACCCGGATGCGCACGCGGCCGACGAGGTTCTGGCCGAAGTCGAGGATGCGCGAGCCGCTCGGGCCGGTGAGCACCTCGACGGGCCGCAGCTCCTGGGTCGCGCGCACGGGGGGAGCCGTCGGCGCGACGAGCGTGGCGGGATCGCGATGCCGTTCCTGCACGCCATCCCAGGCGGAGTCGTCGAAGTCGGCCGTCGACCAGCCCCGGAGCTCCTCGCGGGCGTCGTAGTCCTCACCGTCGTAGAGGCCGCTGTGGAGGATCGGGCTCGGCGCGGACGTCCAGGACGGGTCGGTCGCGACGACCTCGCGCGTGCCGTCGGCGTAGGTCAGCTCGAGCTGGCCGAGGAACGACTGGTCGTATCCGTAGACGTTGCGGAAGCCGCCGCGCCAGCCGAGGCGGCCGCGGTACCATCCGTCACCGAGCCATGCGCCGAGTGCGTTCGCCCCCGGCGTCACGAGGTCGGTCACGTCGTAGGTGTAATACCGCAGACGCTTGCCGTACACGGTCCAGCCGGGCGAGAGGGTGTCGTCGCCGACGCGCGCGCCGTTGAGCTCGGCCTCGTACACGCCGTGCGCCGTCGCATAGAGGCGGGCGCGCACGAGTCCGTCGCCCACGTCGAAGCCGCGGCGCACGAGCGACGGCCGGCGCTCGTCGGAGTGCGGGTTCTCGTTGCGGAAGGCGCCGACCGGCCGCGCGGTCCAGTCCGAGGGCTCGAGCAGTCCCGCTTCGAGAACCGTGGGGACGGATGCTGCGGACCACGCGCCGTCCTGCCCCCGCACCGCGACGCGCACCGTGACGATCTCGCGCGAGCCCAGCGGGTCGGCGGGCCACGGGACGAGGACCTGCTCGGGGGAGTCGACGACGTAGGTCGTGACGTCGCCGCCGCGGTCGAGCTCGACCGAGTACGAGGTCTGACGCCAGCCCGACGGCGCCGAGGCGACGCGCCACGAGAGCCGCGGCATCCGTTCCCCGATACCGAGGGGGTCGCGATGGTGTTCGATGCGGGGTGCGTCGACGATGACGGACATCGGTGTCCTCTCTTCTCACCGCTCGCCTGTCACGATGTGCGCGGCAAGGCGGCGCATCGTGGCAGGGGAAGCAAGTTCGAAACGTTTCAGTGTTTGCGTGTACAGTGAGTGTCGCACGGAGATCGAAACGTTTCAAGCGGCGATCGAAGCGAATGTACAGGGAGGTACGGCATGCGGATCGGCGTCACCGGCAGCGGAGGCAAGCTCGGGCGGGCCACGGTGGAGCGGCTGCGCGCCGACGGTCACGACGTCATCGGGTTCGATCTCGCAGGGACGCCGGGCCCGGGCTTCACACGCGTCGACCTCGCCGACTTCGGGCAGACCCTCGACGCGTTCCTCTCGGTCACCGCGCGCCATGACGGACTCGACGCGCTCGTGCACCTCGCGGCGATCCCGGTGAACGGACTGGTGCCGGACGCCGCCACCTTCCAGAACAACGTCACGGTCTCGTTCAACGCGCTGTTCGCCGCGCATCGTGCCGGCATCCGCACCATCGTGCTGGCCTCGAGCATCACGGCCATGGGCTTCCCGTTCGACGAGGCTCCGCCGACGCTGCCGGTCGACGAGACCTACACCAGCGCCAACAACACGTACGGGCTCGGCAAGGTCGCGGAGGAGGCGATCGCCGCGCAGCTGGTGCGGTGGGCCCCCGAGACGTCGATCACCGCGCTGCGGTTCACCAACGTGGTGGCGCCCGACGAATACGGGACGTTCGAGCGGGCCCCCGAGCCGGGCTACCGCCGCGACCTCGTGGGCTCATGGGTGGACGCGCGCGACGGGGCGCTCGCGGTCGCCCTCGCGCTCGAAGCCGCAGAGCCCGGGTTCGAGGTGTACAACGTCGCCGCGCCCGAGTCCGGCAACGCGCACCCCTCCCGCGAGGTCGCCGAGCGCTGGTTCCCGGGCACCCCGGTCGCCGAAGACCTCGGCGAGTTCGAGTCGCTCATGTCGACCCGCAAGATCCGCGACCGGCTCGGCTTCGCCGCCGAGCACGACTGGCGCTGACATGTCTCGCCCGGGCATCCGTCAGGTGGCCGCTCGCGCCGGCGTCGCGGTGGGCACGGTCTCGGCGTACCTCAACCACCCCGACCGGGTGTCGGCCGAGCGGGCGGGGCGCATCGCCGAGGCGATCGACGAGCTCGGCTTCGTGCCGTCGAGCGCCGGCCGCCAGCTGCGCCTCGGCGTCAGCAGCCTCATCGGCTACCTCTCGCCCGACGTCAGCAACCCGCACTTCAGCGAGATCGCGCAGGAGGTCGAGTACCGCGCCGAGCGCCTCGGAATGACCGTGTTCTTCGCACACTCGCACGGAGACCGCGAGCGCGAGGACGCCTACCTCGAGGCGTTCGAGCAGCGCCAGGTGCGCGGCATCCTGGTGTCCTCGTTCCAGCCGATCGAGGCGAGACTCGCGGCGATGCGCGAGCGCGGCACGCCATCGGTCCTCGTGGGCCGGCGGGCGTGCGAGGAGCTCCAGCCGTCCGTGTCGATCGACGACGTCTCGGGCGGACGGCAGGCGGCCGAGCACCTCATCGCGAACGGATGCCGCCGCCTCGCCTTCGTCGGCGGCCCGCTGCCCGTGCAGCAGGTGGCGGACCGCCTCGAGGGCGTGCGGAGTGCCGCGGCGGCAGCATCCGTCGACGCTCCCGAGGTGATCGAGGTCGCCGAGCGGTCGATCGCCGTCGGGCGAGCGGTCGGCGCAGCCCTGGCCGCCCGCCCCGCCGAGGACCGCCCGGATGGCGTGTTCGCCGCCAACGACGTGCTGGCGCTCGGCGTGCTGCAGGCCCTCGTGGCCGGCGGCGTCTCGGTGCCCGCCGAGGTCGCGCTCGTCGGCTATGACGACAACGAGTTCGCCGAGGCATCCCTCATCCCGCTCACGAGCGTGCGCGCGCGCCACGACGACTTCGGCGCGGCCGCGGTCGACCTGCTGTTCGAGGCGATCGAGCGGGGCTCCGCCGCGGGAGCGGCGGGTGCCGGCGTGCATCGCGTGTTCGAGCCCGAGCTGATCGTGCGCGAGAGCTCGCGCCGCGCCCACTGACCCACACCGCCACGACATCGAAGGAGAATCCCCGTGTCCTCTGAGCATCGCGCTCCCCAGTCGCCAGAGCTGTACCGCCCCGTCGAGCTGGCGTTCGCCGGCACAGACGTGATCCCCGCCGACCGGACGCCGCTGACGGTCCGCGCGCGTCACGAGGGATCGGGCGCGGAACGCGTCGTGCCCGGATTCTGGGACGGCGGCACCACGTACCGCGCGCGGTTCGCGCCGGACCTCGAGGGGGAGTGGTCGTGGACGAGCGAGAGCACGGATGCTGCGCTCTCGGGCAGGTCGGGCATGTTCGAGGTGACGCGCGGCACGGACCGCGGGCCGGTGCGCGTGGCGCACCGCTTCCACTTCGCGCACGCCGACGGCACGCCGTTCCGGCCGGTCGGAGCGACCGCCTACAACTGGCTGCACCAGGACGAACCGCTGTTCTCGTCGACGGTCGACGCGATCGCGGAGGCGGGCTTCAACAAGTTCCGCTTCATGGTGTTCCCGCAGGGCGGCGGGTACATCGAGCACGTCCCGACGCTCATGCCGTTCGAGAAGACCGACGGCAGGTGGGACGTCACCAAGCCCGTGCCGGAGTTCTTCCAGCGACTCGACCGCGCGGTCGAGGTGCTCGGGGAGCGCGGCATCCAGGCGGACGTGCTCATCTACAACGCGTACGACCGCGGCCAGTTCGGGCTGAACGAGCTCACGGAGGAGGAGGACGCGATCTACCTGCGCTACCTCGTCGCGCGGCTCGCGGCCCACCCGCACGTGTGGTGGTCGCTGTGCAACGAGTTCGACCAGCTCGAGCGACCGGACGACCGCTGGGATCGCACCGGCGCACTCCTCGCCGAGATCGATCCGTACGACCACCTCCGCTCGATCCACAACTGGATCGAGCTGTACGACAACAACCAGCCCTGGGTCACGCACGCCTCGATCCAGAACGGCTCGGTCACCACGGACTTCGGCCGCGCGAACCTCTACCGTGACGTCTACGGCAAGCCGGTGGTGCTCGACGAGATCAAGTACGAGGGCGACATCCCCGACCGCTGGGGTCACCTGGACGCCGAGCAGCTCGTGCACCAGTTCTGGATCGCCACGGTCGCCGGCACGTACGCGTCGCACGGCGAGAGCTTCGCGACCGACTCGGGGAGCCTCCACATGGTCGAGGGCGGTCCGCTCCGCGGCGACTCGCCCGCACGGCTGGCGTTCCTCCGCGGGATCCTCGAGCGGGTCGACGGGGCGGGCCTCGACCCGATCGACAAGTGGGACGACCCGGCGCATGTCGCCGGCATCCCGCGCCGCCTCTACGTGCAGTACCTCGGCGCCTCGGCCCCCGCGACGTGGGAGTTCCGCCTGCCGATCGGCTTCCCCGGAGAACGGCCGGAGCCGGGCGATCGGTTCGAGGTCGATGTCATCGACACATGGAACATGACCGTCACCCCCGTCGGCCGCGTCTTCACGCTCGACGACGTGCAGCGCAACGACGCCTACGACCGCGCATCTGGGCCGGTCGAGCTGCCCGAGGGCGAGGCGCTCGCGCTGCGCATCACGCGCGTCGAGGGCTGACCCGTGGGGCTCGAGCGGGAGCCGGGCGCACCCGAGCCGCACCCGAAGCCGCGGGACGCAGCATCCGTCGATCGCCTGAAGGCCTGGCGGGGCGGCCCGCGGCTCGGCACGGCGTACTACAACGAGTACCTGCCCGATCCGACCCGGCTCGAGACCGACCTGCGACTGATGACCGAGGCGGGGATCACGTGCATCCGCGTCGGCGAGTCGGTGTGGTCGACGTGGGAGCCGCGTGACGGCGAGTTCGACCTCGAGTGGATGACGCCGATCCTCGACGCCGCCGCCCGGCACGGCATCGGGGTCGTCCTCGGCACCCCGACGTACGCCGTGCCGCCGTGGCTGGCGCGCGCCCACCCCGAGCTCGCGGTCGTGCGCCGCGACGGCTCATCGGTGCCGTGGGGCGGGCGCCAGGAGGCCGACTACACGTCGGAGGTGTTCCGCGGGTACGCCGAGCGCGTGATCCGCGCGGTCATCGGCCGCCACGGCCGGCACCCCGCCGTGATCGGCGTGCAGCTCGACAACGAGGCGGGGCTGCACCTCATCCACAACGCCGAGGTCGTCGAGCGGTTCCGCGAGTGGGTCGCTGAGCGCTACGGCGACGTCGAGACGCTCAACCGCGCGTGGGGCCTGACGTACTGGTCGCACCGCATCGCCGACTGGGACGAGCTGTGGGCGCCTGCGGGCAACACGACGCCCGCGTACGACCTCGCGTGGCGGAGGTTCCAGGCCGAGCTCACGGCGGACTTCATCGGCTGGCAGGCCGGCATCGTCCGCGAGCTCGTCGCCGACGGCACCTTCCTGACCACGTGCATCGCCTACCAGCGCCCCGCGATGGACGACGTCGCGGTCGGCGCGCAACTCGACATCGCGAGCGGCAACGCCTACTACCTCGCGCAGGACGCGCTCGACCTCGACCGCGAGGGTGCCGGCGGCCAGTGGTACGCCGACGACGTGCCGCAGCTCGTGCTCATGGCCGATCGCATGCGGGCGACGAAGCAGGGGCCGTTCCTCGTCACCGAGACGGGCGCCGCGTCGATCGGCCCCGCCTGGCTCACCCGCCCGCCGTACGACGGCCAGCTCGCCCAGGCGGCCTGGCTGCTCGTCGCCCGCGGCGCGCGACTCGTCTCGTACTGGCACTGGCACACGCTGCACTCGGGTGCCGAGGTGAACTGGGGCGGCGTTCTCGCGCACGACCTGTCACCGGGTCGCATCTACGGCGAGATCGCCGCGATCGGCCGGCAGTTCGCCGCGGCGGCGGAATGGCTGACGGATGCTGAGCCCGACGCCGACCTCGGCCTCGTGTACGCGCACGACAGCGAGTGGATGACGGCCTTCGAGCCGCCGCTTGCCGCCGGATCCGAGGGGGACCGCGGGTCGTACGCGCGGATCGTCGGAGCGTTCGGCCGCGCCGCGATCGACGCCGGCCTGCAGGTCGGCTATGTCAACGAGCGTCAGCTGCCCGAGGCCGACGAGCTCGTCCGCCGCTACCCGGTGCTCGTGGTCGCGGGGCTGGTCGCAGCATCCGATCCGACGCTCGAGACGCTCGTCGAGTACGCGCGTCTCGGCGGCCGGCTCGTGCTGGGTCCGCGTACGGGATACGGCGACGACGAGGGGCGGATGCGCGCGGCGCTCGCCCCGGCGATCGCAGGCCCCGCGGCGGGCGTGGGGTACCGGGAGTCCGCCTCCCTGGCCGCGCCGGTCGACGTCATGCGCGACGGCGAGGTCGTCGGGAGCGCCCACGGCTGGGTCGACGGGCTCGAGCCCGACGGCGCCGAGGTCGTGCTGGGGTACCGGCACGAGCTGTTCGGCCGGTGGGCCGCCGTCACGCGACGCGAGGTCGGCGCGGGCTCGATCACCGTGGTCGGCACGCTTCTCGACCGCGTCACCGTGGCCGAGGTGATCACCGGTGTGGCGGGGGCACCCGAGGGGATCCTCTCGGTGCGGCCGAGCTCCGTCACCGCGCACTCCCTCACCGGCCTGCGAGGGCGCGTGTGGGTCGTGCACAACTGGTCCCCCGAGCCTCGGGCCGTCGTCCTGGCGCGGGGCGCAGCATCCGTCGTCGACGACACGGCGCACGCGGCGGGCGCCGAAGTGACGCTCGCCCCCTGGGGCGTCCGCGTCTGGCGCGAGGCCTGAACAGCGCTCGGGCCGGGTTGGCCCGATGTGCCGGATCGTCCGCCGGTAGCGACAGGTCTGGCCGACTCGGCGCCGGCAGGGGGAGGTCGAGTCGGCCCTCGACGCCGCGCCCCGCGCGCGCATCGACGTCTTCGGCCGACTCGGCGCCGGCCGCGTGGAGGGTTTCGGACGTCAGAGACGCGTGAAGGTGCCGGGCGCGACGTCGGCGCGGCGGAACCCGCCGCCGGGGAGTTCGACCTCGACCGTCCGGACGCGGTCGTCGAGGTTCGCGGCGAGCACCACGTCGCCGTCGGCGGTGCGGGCGCCGATCGCCCACACGAGTCCGTCGGGGGAGTCGCCCCGCAGCCCCGGCTCGCCCGCCAGGCCCGCGAGGGCCTCGACGGCGTCGAAGACAGGCAGGGCCTCGCCGTCCGCGGTGCGCACCCCGCGCGGGCCCCATTCCTCGAAGTAGGCGAGGGTCGCGACGCCGGGAACCGCGAAGGCGGCGGCGCTGGCGACGGTCCACGCGGCGAGCTCGGGCGCGGCCTGGCGCGGGTCGACGGCGTCGGTGAGCGCCGAGCCGTAGCCGACGCGCAGGTCGTCGTGCTCCGGCATCGGCGGCGGGGTCGTGGCCACGTCATTGAAATGCGGGCGCAGCGAGATCGGCCCGATGTGCACCGGCAGCCCGCCCGCCATGGTCGCGGCCTGCCGCGCCGCGACCCGCTGGATGCCGACCGCCTCGACCAGCTGGGCGGTGCTGAGGCTGTGGAACAGCGGCGTGCTGCTGAACACGATCCCGTCGAGGCCGCGCGGGAGGCGGTGGTGCTCGCGGTTGAGCTCGGTGAAATGCGAGCGCGCACCGCCGACCACCTCGGCGTCGATCCCCGCCTCGGTGAGAGCGTGGCGCAGGGCGGCGATCGCGTCGAGGTCGGAGACGTGGCGTGCCGGACCGGTCGGCGGGAACGCGGTGACCCGCGCGAGCGGCAGGTCGCGCAGCGCCGGCGCGGCGTGGTCGATGGCCGTCGGATCGTCATCGGCGAGCACGAACCTCACATCGAGCGGAGATCCGGATGCTGCCGCCCTGTCGAGTGCGGCACGCCAGTTGCGGCTCGCGAGGTCGAGCTCGACGAGCACCGCGGCGGGCCACGCGCCCCCGGCGTCCCGGCGCTCGGCGGGGGCCGGATCCGGCGCCGTCGACGCTGACACGGCGATCCCGGGGAGGGGCGGCCCCTCCGCGAGGCGGATGCGGGTCACCGGGTCGTCGACGCCGGCGGCGGGCGTTCCCGACACCCCGATCTCGACCGACTGGACCACGCGCTCACCTGTGGCGAGCGGGTAAGGGAAGGGCAGCGCGAGGGGACGGCTGTACGTCTTGAACGAGGCATCCGTCCAATTGCGCTGGTCCTCCATCTCGAACACGTCGCCCGTGAAGCGCACGTCGACGTCGAGGCCGTCGTGCGTCCACGCGAGGCCCGCGATGTCGAACGCCGGCTGGTGGGGGCTGATGCCCGCGGGGAACCGGGAGCGCACCACCGAGCCGTCGGAGTGTCGGACGTGCAGCGTGGATCCGGCGAGCTGCGGCGGGTGGAGCACGACGAGCCCGGTGCGGTTCGTCTCGAAGTCGGAGGCGGACTCGAGGTCGGCGAGCACCCGCAGCCGGCCGGCGCCGCGCACTTCGGCGCGCACGACGCCGTGGAGGTCGGAGCCGAGGCCCGTCGAGTGCACGTGGAGGGTCAGCGCGATCCCGGACGAGTCGACGCGGTCGACCACGAGGCCGGCGGTGTCCCAGTTGCGGTCGCGGATCACCGCGCGCACCGAACGGAGCACGACGCGGCCCTCGTAGGCGATGTCGGCGAACTCGTCGTCACGCAGCTCGAGCGACCAGGGGCCGCTCCGCCACTCGCGCGCCGGCTCACCGTTCCACAGGTCCGTCATCGTCCCATCCTCGCTTCACCTGTCACGGTGTGCCACGGGTGGCGGCAGTTCGTGACGGGCGAGCAGTTCGTGTTCGTCCGGAGATGTTGCTCACCTGTCACGATGTGCCACGGGTGGCGGCAGTTCGTGACGGGCGAGCAGTCGGTGATCGGGGTCAGAGCGAGGTCATGCCGCCGTCGACCTGGAAGGTCGCACCCGTGGCGAAGGCGCCGTCGTCGCTCGCGAGGTACACCATGATCCCCGCGACGTCGTCGGGGGTGCCGGCACGACCGATCGGGATGCGGCTGATGATCGCGGCGCGCGACGCGGGGTCCTCGCTGATCGCGGCCACCAGCGGCGTCTCGGTGTACGCCGGCTGCACCGTGTTGACACGGATTCCCTTGTCGGCGTATGCCGCGGCGACCGTGCGGCCGAGGCCGTGCATGCCGGCCTTCGACGCGCTGTACGCGGTGAAGTCCTTGCCTTCGCCGTTGACCGCCGTCGGGCTGCCGGTGAGGATGATCGACCCGCCGCCGCGCGGCACCATGGAGCGCAGCGCGTGCTTGACCGTCAGGAACGTGCCCGTGAGGTTGATGTCGATCGTGCGGCGCCAGACATCGAGGTCGAGG
Organism: Microbacterium sp. NPDC056569; assembly: GCF_042793475.1. NCBI lineage: Bacteria > Bacillati > Actinomycetota > Actinomycetes > Micrococcales > Microbacteriaceae > Microbacterium > Microbacterium sp. NPDC056569. The sequence goes on from NZ_JBHTUV010000006.1 coordinate 154,982, forward strand.
TCTGCCGCTGGCGCGTCCTGCCCGAAGAGCTGCACGCCGGCGTTGGCCACGACGACGTCGGGCGCCCAGCCCGCCGCCTCCACCTCGGCGAAGGCCGCGGCGACCGCGGCCTCGTCCGAGATGTCCATCGTCACCGCGCGGGCGTTGTCGCCGATCTCGGCGGCGGCGGCCGCCGCCCCCTCGCCGTTGCGGTCGGCGAGGATCACCCGTGCGCCCTCACGGGCGAAGCGCTGGGCGACGGCGAGGCCGATGCCGAGCGCCGCCCCCGTGACGAGCGCGGTCTTGCCCTCGAGCTGACCCATGGGTCAGCGCTCGATGTGGTCGAGGTGCAGCATCCGCGCGAGGTTCTTGTCGAGCTCGTCGTCGCGGAAGATCTTCTTCCAGTCGTCCTTGATGATCGACTCGCGGCCGTAGTCCATCGCGATGAGGCAGGCGTCCGAGAACGGGTTGTCGCCGCGCAGGCCGTTGGCGAGCGCCACCTGGGTGTGGCCGTACAGGATGCTGCGCGCCGCCGCTTCGGGAACACCCATGGTGTTGATCGCCTCGTCGAGCGCCTCGTTGAGGAGCGCGCCGATCATGCAGGCGACCGTCTCGACCAGCGTCGGCTCGAGCTGGGCGAGCTGCTTGACGGTCACGAAGTGCACGTCGATGACGGGGGCGTAGATCGCGCGGACCGTCGCCTCGACGATCGCCTTGTGCGCGGGGTCGTCGCTCTCGACGGCGGCGATGGCGTCCTGCGGGGCCGCGATGCCGCCGAACGTGTCGGCCCACTCCTCCTTGGTGGTGCGCTCGAGGAAGACCGACGGATGGCAGGGGTGCGCGACGGCCTGGACGACGTCCTCGCGGGTGGTGAGGAGGCCCGCGTAGGCGGCGGCCGGGTCGAGCGTCAGCACGATCGCGCCGGACTTCAGCTGCGGCACGAGGTCGGCGGTGACGGGGCCGAGCGCGAGGTCGGGCACGGCCAGGACGACGATGTCGGCGTGGGCGACGGCGGTGGCGGCATCCGTCAGCTCACGACCCGCGTCCAGCGTGCGCTGCTGTCCGGCGGGCGAGTTCTCGACGTACCAGACGGTGTGGTCGGTCTTGACGAGGTTGTTGGACACGCGCATGCCCATCTTCCCGCCGGCGCCGACGACGGCGATCTTGTACGTGTCGGTGGTGGTGCTCATGTCGTGCTCCTCAGATATTCGATGGTGCGGCGGGTCCATTCCCGCTCGGTGCGGACGGTGGTCTCGGCATCCCCCTGCCAGGAGAGCCAGTGCTCGACGACCTCGTTGATCCCGCGCTCGCGCGGGCGGACGGTCTCGAGCAGGTGGGGGTAGTCGTGGAGGCCGTCGCCCATGGGCACGCCCCCGTAGGTGAAGCCGACCCAGCCCGGCTGGCGGGCGAAGGCGAAGTCCTTGACGTGCACGTTCTTGACGTGCGGGGCGGTCTGCTCGACGCAGTCGCGCGGACGCTCCAGGCGGGCGACGACGTTCGCGGGATCGAGGCAGATGCCGAGGCGGTCGTTGCCGATGCGCGCGACGAGGTCGACGAGGTCTGCGGTGGCGACCTGCTCGTACGTCTCGAGGGCGAGATCGACTCCGGCGGCCTCGAAGGACGGGAGCGTGGCGCGGAGCCATTCCTCCGCCTGATCGAGGGTGGGACGCGTGTCGGCGGAGTAGAGCATGCTGCGCACCAGGGTGGTGCCGAACGCGCTCGCGAGGTCGAGGAACCGCGTGAGCCGGTCCGGCTCGATCCCCTTCGTGCCGAGCTCGACGGTGAGGTCGAGGTCGCGCGCGGCGGACGCCGCATCTGCGAGCTCCGCGCCGGTCATGGCCTCGAGGGGTGCGTAGTCGCAGATCTGGAACAGATCGACGCCGAGCTCCTTCGTGGCCTCGAACGCCCCGACGAGCGACAGCGGTTCGGGCACCTGGTCGGAGTGCTGCCAGAAGAAGGCGTACGTGCCGAGGCCGATCATGCGTCGACCCCCGTCGTCTTCTCGCGAGACTCCAGCGGAGCGCCGAGACTTCCGATGGAGCCCGCCGTCTCGGCGCTCCGGTGAAGTCTCGGGGTGGGGTGGAGGAGACGGGAGGAGGCGAGGACGGATGCCTCGTCCCAGACCGCGACGAGTGCGTCGGGGTCGTGCGCGAAGCGGCCGAGGAAGAGGCCGTCGACGGCTTCGCCGAGGCGGGTGAGCAGGCCGGGGCCGGCCGAGCCGCCGTAGATGACGACGCTGCCGGTGCGGGCGGGGTCGGCGTCGACCGCGGCGCGCAGCGCGCGGGTGACGGTGGCGATGTGGTCGTCGGGCGCGGGCTGGGCGGCGCCGATGGCCCACACCGGCTCGTAGGCGACGATGACGGGTCCGGCGGGCACGTTCTCGAGGTTCGCGGCGAGCTGCTCGACGTTCGCGAGCGCGGCGGAGGGGGCGCCGAGGTGTTCGGCTTCGCCGATGCACAGCACCGGGGTGATGCCGTGGGTGAGGGCGGCGGCGGCTTTGGCGGCGGTGACGGTGTCGGTCTCGTCGAACAGGCGGCGCCGTTCGGCGTGGCCGATCTCGGCGACCTGGACGCCGACTTCGGCGAGCTCGTCGGCGGCGACCTCGCCGGTGTAGGCGCCGGGAGGGTAGGCGGAGATGTCCTGCGCGCCGACCAGCACCGGGGTGCCGGCGAACGCGGCGAGGGCGGCGGGGATCTGCAGGTAGGTGGGGATCACGAAGAACCGCACGGAGCCGTCGGCCACGGCGGGGTGGTCGGCCGCGCGGGCGGCGACGTCGGCGAACCACGCGCGCGCCCGCTCGTGCCCGAAGTACGTCTTCAGGCTCACCCCGACCGTGACCGCGGCGTGCACGAACTCCGCCTGATCTCGCGCGACGCGCAGGTTCGGCGCGGAATCCTGCGAGCTCGGTGCGATTCTGCGGAGTTCGTGCTCGGTCATCAGCAGGATCCGGTGGTCTCGAACTCGTCGATGACGGCGACCTTGTCGGCCGACGCGGAGGTGGTGTCGAAACGGTAGGTGAGCCACTCGCGGACGAGGCGGCGCGCGAGCTCGATGCCGACCACGCGCTGGCCCATGGTGAGCACCTGCGCGTTGTTGGACAGCACGCCGCGCTCGACCGAGAACGAGTCGTGGGCGGTGACGGCGCGGATGCCGGGTACCTTGTTCGCGGCGATCGCGACGCCCAGGCCCGTGCCGCAGATCAGCAGCGCCCGGTCGGCGGTGCCGGCCGCGACCTGCTGGGCGGCCTCGATCGCGACCTTCGGGTACGGGGTGTGGCCGTCGGCGTCCACCCCCACGTCGATCACCTCGACGACACCGGGGTTCTGCTCGAGGTCCTTCTTGAGGATCTCCTTGTAGTCGAAGCCGGCGTCGTCGGCGCCGATCACGATGCGCAGGGGCTCAGGCATTCGCGTTCTCCTTCTGGTTCTCGGCCGCGAGCGTCTCACCCACGGCGGTCACGATGAGCGCGAGCGAGATCGCGCCCGGGTCGGGGGTGCCCACGCTGTTCTGGCCGTGCGTGCGGGCGCGGCCCATGCGGGGGAGGAGCTCGGCGGTCGCCGCAGCGGCGCGGGTGGCAGCATCCGCCGCAGTCCGCCACGCGTCGGTGAGACCGGCGCCGGCGTCCACCGCGCCGGTGAGGGTGGTGCTGAACGGCACGAGCGCGTCGACGAGGGTCTTGTCGCCGACCTCGGCCTTGCCGTAGTCGGTGACGCCGCGTGACCCGGCGGCGACGCCTGCGGCGACCGCGGCGGGCTCGGGGCGGCCGGTGTCGCCGAGCTTCGCGGCGACGGCGTTCAGGATGACGCCCCACAGCGCGCCCGAGGTGCCGCCGGCCTTGTCGGCCCAGGCGTCGGCGGCGTGCGCGAGGGTGGTGCGGGCGCCGGCTCCGGCGTCGACGGCGGCGGTCGCGGCGGCGAGGGCCGCGTGCGAGCCGCGCTGCATGCCGATGCCGTGGTCGCCGTCCCCGGCGATCGCGTCGATGCGGCCCAGCTCGTCGACGTGGGCGTCCACGGTCACCGCGATCGTGCGGACCGCAGCGAGCACCGTCTGGGCGGCGGCACGGGATGCCTCGTCCCCGGGCTCGATGGCCTCGGCGACGGCCGCGGTGGTGTCGGCGGCGACGAGGCGCTGCTGCGGGGCGACGGAGCCGCGCCGGTACGCGGGGGTGTCGACCGGGGCGTCCCACAGGGCGGCGAGCTCGTCGTCCAGCCAGAACAGGGTGAGCGACGTGCCGGCCATGTCGAAGCTCGTGCAGTACTCGCCCACGTGCGGGTCCACCAGCTCCAGACCCGCATCCCGCAGCAGCTGGGCGATGCGCCGGTAGACGACGAACATCTCCTCGTACTTCAGCGAGCCCAGGCCGTTGAGGATCGGCACGACACGCGCACCCACCACTTCGATCCCCTCGGGCACCTCGGCCAAGAGTCGCGAGACGAGCAGCTCGGCGAGGCCGTCGGCGGTGGGGATGTCGGTCTCGTCGATGCCCGGCTCGCCGTGGATGCCGAGACCGATCGCCATCCGCCCCTCCGGGACGGTGAACAGCGGCTGCTCGGCACCGGGCAGCGTGCAGCCGGTGAACGCGACGCCGAACGACCGGGTGCGCTCGTTCGCGTGACGGGCGAGGCGGGTGACCTCGGCGAGGTCGGCGCCCGCCTCGGCCGCGGCGCCCGCGATGCGGAACACCGTCAGATCGCCGGCGATGCCGCGGCGCTTGTGCTTCTCGTCGGCGGTGGCGCTGACGATGTCGTCGGTGACCGTGACCGTCTCGCACGCGATGCCCTCGGCCCGCAGCCGCTCCTGCGCCGCGTCGAAGTTCAGCACGTCGCCCGCGTAATTGCCGTAGGAGAAGAACACCCCGCCACCGTTGTCGGCCGCCTTCGCGACCGCGAACACCTGCTGCGTCGACGGCGACGCGAACAGGTTGCCCATCGCCGCGCCGTGCGCCAGCCCCGGACCCACCAGCCCGCCGAACGCGGGGTAGTGGCCAGAGCCGCCACCCACGACGACCGCGACCTGGCCGGCCGGCGACACCGTCGAACGCACCACGCCGCCCGGCACCCGGCGGACGTACCGCTCGTTCGCCGCGACGAAGCCGTCGATCATCTCGTCGGCGAAGTCCGCCGGCTCATTCCACAGTCGGGTCATCGCGCGTCACCCTTGGGGTCGGCGGCGGCGCTCAGCGCCTCCGCGTCCACGGCGGGGTCATCGGTCGACGTCTCATCCACGGTCACCGGGTTGATGCGGTTGCTGCGGGCGAGCAGCACCATCAGCACCGCCGAGACGAGCATGACGAGGCCGACGATGAACATCGGGATCTCGTAGCCGCCGGTCCAGTCGTGCACGAAGCCCGTGACGAACGGCGCCGAGAACCCGGCCAGGTTGCCGATCGTGTTGATCAGTGCGACACCGGCCGCCGCCGCGGCACCCGTGAGGAAGCGCGTGGGAAGCGTCCAGAAGTTCGGCAGGGCGGCGAAGATCGCGGACGCCGTGATCGTGATGACCGCGATGGTGGCGGCGGGCGATCCCATGAACAGGGCGAGCGGGATGCTGATGGCCCCGGCGATCGCCGGACCCGCGATGTGCCACGTCTTGAGGCCGCGCTTGGAGGCGTCGCGCGACCAGAAGTACATGACGATGGCGGCCGGCAGGTACGGGATCGCGGTGATGAGGCCCTTCTGCAGCGTGTCGAAGGTCTGACCCGTCTGCGCCTGGAAGCCCTCGATGATCGTGGGGAGGAAGAACGCGAGCGCGTACAGGCCGTAGATGAACCCGAAGTAGATGAAGGAGAGCACCCACACCCGACCGCTCTTGAAGGCGAAGCGCGCCGACACGTGGCCGTGCTCCTTCTTCTGCGTCGCCGCCTTCTCGCGGTCGAGGGCGTCCGTCAGCCAGACCTGCTCGTCGCGCGTCAGCCACTTGGCGTCCGCCGGGCGGTCCTTCAAGTAGAACCACGCGATGACACCGACGACGATCGCCGGGATCGCGACGCCGAAGAACATGAAGCGCCAGCCCTCGAGCCCGAAGAAGACCTCGTGCTGCTGGATGAGCCAGCCGGCCAGCGGGGCGCCGATGACGGTGGTGAGCGGCTGCGCCAGGTAGAAGAGCATGAGGATGCGGCCGCGGTACTGCGCGGGCACCCAGAGGCTGAGGAAGAGGATGGCGCCGGGGAAGAAGCCGGCCTCGGCGACGCCGAGGAGGAAGCGCAGCACGACGAGCTGCTCGAAGTTCTGCACCCACGTGAACAGCAGCGCGACGATGCCCCAGCTGACCATGATGCGCGAGAGCCAGCGGCGGGCGCCGAACTTGTGCAGAGCCAGGTTCGAGGGCACCTCGAGCAGGATGTAGCCGATGAAGAAGACGCCCGACGCGAAGCCGAACTGAGCGGCGCTGAGCGCGAGGTCGTCGTTCATGCCGTTGGGGGCGGCGAAGCCGATCGCGGTGCGGTCGAGGTAGTTGATGAAGAACATCAGCGCGACGAACGGCACGAGGCGGATCGACACCTTGCGGATGGCGGATCGCGCGACGGGCGGCGCGACCGCGACGGTCTGGTTCTGGTCCACAGTGACTCCTGCTCATCGACGGTGATCGAGGTGGTTTCCGGGACCCATTGTGACAAACCGGTTGACCAATTGCAAGCGCGAGCGGATGCGGCCTCCCCCCGTCGCGTCGGGGGAGTGGGCGTTCGCGACTCGGGGTACGAGGCGCTCGGAGCTCAGGCGATGCGGCGGGCCGCAGCATCCGTGATCTCGAAATCGAGCGTCTCGCCGCCGGGTTCCGTCGCGCGGATGCGCAGCTCGACGTCGCCGAAGCGCTGCGTCCAGACGTCGGGCGCGCCGGCGTGCGCGGCGATCGCCTCCTGCGCGTCGGGGTCGTCGAGCGTCTCGTAGACGATCCATCGCCCATGGCCGACCCGCGCCGATCGCGAGCGCTCGGCGTCGCACAGCCACGAGGCGATGAGAACGGTCGCCCCGGCGGCCGCGCGGGTGCGCAGAGCGTCGAGGGTGGTGCGGGGAAGACGGCTGCCCGCGACCACGACGAGACCCGCGTCGGCGAGCTGCTCGGCGCCCACGTGCTCGTCGAACGCGAGCACGCTGCGGGTCGGCTGGAACAGTCCGTGCATGCGCGTCGGCTCGGGCGCTCCCGCGGCGAGCGGGAATCGCGGACGGGGGATGTCGTTGAGCTGGTGGCGCGGGAAGTCGTACCCGGGGATGTGCAGGCAGGTGCCGTGGTCGGGGAGCTGTCCATGGCTGAGCGCTCGCCATGCCTCGAAGACGCTGCGCGAGGTGCCCGGCGCAGTCGCCGAGCGGTTGCCGAACGGCCGTGCGCCGCGCCCGAAGTCGCTGTCGTCGGCGTGCACGAGGGCGACGTCGGCGCGCGCCTCGCGATGGCTCCAGCGAAGCGGATGCCGCGGCACGAAGTCGCGCACGAACTCCCGCCACACCTCGCCGTGGGCGGTGCGCTCGAACGCTCCGGAGCCGCGGTGGCGCACCAGCACATCGATGTTCTCGACGAACAGCCGCGTCGGAGCGAACAGGTAGGCGAGTCGCAGCGCCGACGCGAACTCGGCGGGAGAGTGCCCGGGGAAGCCCGGGGCCCGCGTGAGCCAGGGGCCGATGTCAGGGCCCCAGAGGTCGGCGCAGATCCACAGCTCGCGCCCGTACTGCAGCGCCGCGCCCAGCGCGGTGCCGAGCTGCAGCGGCTGGAAGGACTCCTTCATCACCTTGGGCGCCGGGGTCATGCCGGCACGGGCGAGCGTGTGGAACATCACGGGGAACACGTGCTCGGCGAGGACGGGCACGGCCGGGGCGCCCGCCTGCGCCGTCGCGGTCTCGACGTCGCGCACGATGCCGCGCGCCGTGTCGTCGATCACGGCGATCGCCTGCTCGGCGGAGAGGCCCTCGGTCTGCCCGAAGTGCGGCAGGTGGGCGTCGTGGCGGTACTGATCGGCGTGGATCTGCAGGTGCTCGGGCTCGTCGTACAGCACGCCGGCCAGCACGCCGGCGGCCGCGGCATCCCGGATGAGGTTCTGCGGCAGGTCGTACCGGTTCGTGCCCGCGACGAACGGGCCGTTGATGTTGCCGTACTCGTTGCCCAGGACCACGTCGATCCCGGCCTCGGCGAGATCGGCGATCAGCGCACCGTGGTCGGCGTGGGTCGGGATCACGTGGTGCACGTAGAAGTCGGCGCCGAGGTCGCGCAGCGCGGCGACGAATTCGCCTGCCGTCGGCGCGGGATCCTGCGACGGGATCGGGATGCCTGTCCCCGTGCGCATGATCTCGTCGGAGGAGGCTCCCGCCCAAGGGTCCTGGAACGCGACGACCGGGCCCTGGATGCCCAGCGACGGCCGCGTCGGGGCCGGCGCGGATGAAGCGGTGGCGGGTACGTCGATGGGCACGGCGGAGTCTCCTCGGAAGCGGGCGGGCGAGGGCGGCGGCCGGCGCCCCCTGGAGCCGGCCGCCGCGGGGACGGGCTACTGGGTCAGCACCACGTCCATCTCGGCGAAGAACTGGTCCACCGCCTGGTCGACCGTGATCGTGCCGAAGTTCAGCTCCTCGCCCAGCTCGCGGAACTTCTCGTGGAGCGAGCCGTAGCCGACGATCGGCACCGGCGGCGCGTCGCCCAGGCGGTCCGAGATCGACGCCTCGTAGTCGGCGATCGTCTGGCTGAGCTCGTCGAGGTCGGCCGCGTCGCGCGCGGTCTCGGACGCCGGGAGCCCCCGGTTGGTGCCGAAGATCTCACCCGACTCGGGCGAGTTGATGAGGAAGTCGATGAGCGTCGCCGCCGCCGCGGGATGGTCGGAGTTCGACGCGATCGAGTACATCTGCGAAGCCTTGAGGTACAGGTCCTTGCCGCCGTCGACCGACAGCGGGGGAGCCAGCAGCTCGATCTCGTAGCCCTCGCCGAGGCCGGCGAGGAAGCCGGCGCCGGAGTTGTCCCACGTGGTGTCGCTCGCGCTCAGCGCGGCGTCGAACGCCGTCTTCGGCTGCACTTCGGCGATCCGCTGCTGCGGCACGAGCTCGCCCGCCTCGCGCAGCGACTGGTTCGACTCCCAGAACTCGGCGAGGCGCTCCTTGTCGAAGCCGGGCTCGCCCTCGTCGTCGAACAGGTACGACCCCTCCGCGCGCAGCTGCAGCTCGAAGTTCGTGAACCGCGTGTTGGGGTCGACACCGCCCCAGACGTCCTTGCCGGCCGCCTTCGCCGCGGCGGTCACCTCGGCGATCCACTCGTAGTAGTCGTCCCAGGTGCCGTCGGTGAACGGCTCGACGTCCAGCTCGTCCAGGATCGTGGTGTTGAGGAACATGCCCCACGAGTTCGTGGAGAGCGGCACGGCGGTCGTGACGCCGTCGACGACGCCCGCCTGGAGCACCTGCGGGTCGATCGGGTCGGTCTGGATGATCGTGCCGAGGTACGGCTCGAGGTCGAGCAGCGTGCCGTTCTGCGAGTACTGGCGCAGATACGCCAGGTCCATCGTCACGACGTCCGGCAGGCCGCCGCCGGCCGCCTCGATCTGGCGCTTCTCCCAGTACTCGGTGGGCGCCAGGAAGATGATGTCGACGTCGATGTTGGGGTGCTGCTCCTCGAAGGCGGCGATCGCCTCGTTGTAGAGCTCCGCGCGCACATCGTTGCCCCAGAAGGTGAAGGTGATCGACACCTCCTCGTCGGGGTCGAGGGTCGGCTGCGAGCTGGACGGCGCGGCCGAGGCGCATCCCGTCAATCCGACGAGGGCCGCCAGGGCCACCCCCGCCGTGCCCGCCATCAGCTTCCTGCTCCGGAACTTCATCGTTGATTCGCCTCTCGTCGTCGAGCTCAGGAAACGTTTTCTCGCTCAGCCGCGAGAAAGGCGACTGACGTCGCCGGTCCACAGTCTGACAAACCGGTTGACCGAAAGCAATCCCGGAATCGGTTCGACTGCCGTAAGTTGTTCGCATGCCCGCCTATCCCGACGACCGCTCGGCCGAGATCACGGCAGCCCTGGGCGCCCTGCCCACCGGCACGCCGGTGTCGGAGGTCGCCCGCCGGCTGATGGACCTCTTCACGGGCGGCGACCTCGAAGCGGGGACGCGCCTTCCGCCCGAACGGCAGCTCGCCGCCACGCTCGGCGTCGGCCGCTCGGCGGTGCGGGAGGCCCTCGCCGCGCTCGAGATCCTCGGCATCGTCGACGTGCGTCCAGGGTCGGGGACCTACCTCCGCGGCACCGCGAGCGAGCTGCTGCCGCAGACGCTGCGCTGGGGGCTGCTGATCGGGCGGAAGAACACCGCCGAGCTGCTCGAACTGCGCTCGGGGCTCGAGATCTACGTCGCCCGTCTGGCCGCCGGCCGGGCCGCAGCATCCGATCTGCGTGCCATCTCGGGCTCGCTCGAACGCATGCGGGGCGGCGTGGGCGACCTCAAGGCGTTCGCGCGGGCGGACCTCGACTTCCACAACGCGCTGGCCGCGGCCGCGGGCAACGACACCCTCGTCGACCTGCTGCACGTCGTGCGATCGCTGCTGCAGGTGTACGCCGACCGGGCGGTGCACGACGAGGACGAGGCGCGCACCGCCATCGACGAGCACGGCGCCGTCTTCCGCGCGATCGATGCGGGGGATGAGGATGCCGCCGCCTCCGCGATGGCGCTGCACATGGCGACCGCCTCGCAACGACTCGCGGCGGAAGCCGCGCACTGACCCGCATCGTCCGAGACCGGACGGCATCGTCTGAGAAGGAGGCGCGATGGCGCGCAACTGGGCTGGAACCTACGAATACGCAGCGCCGCGGATCGTCGAGGCGACCTCGCTAGACGACGTCGTGCGCGCCGTCCGGCAGCCCGGGCGCGTGCGGGCTCTCGGCACGCGGCATTCGTTCACCGACCTGCCCGACACCACCGGCACGCTCATCGACGTGACGGGGTTCCCCGCCGAGTTCGAGCTCGACGAGACCGCGCAGACCGTCACCGTGCCCGCCGGCATCCGCTACGGCGTGCTCGCGGTCTGGCTCGACGACCGCGGGTGGGCCCTGCGCAACATGGGCTCGCTCCCGCACATCAACGTGGGCGGCGCGACGGCCACGGGTACACACGGGTCGGGCGATGCGAATCCGGTGCTCTCGGCATCCGTCCGCGCGCTCCGCTATGTCGGCGCCGACGCCGAGGTGCATGAGGTGCGCCGTGGGGATGCCGACTTCGACGCCCTGGTGGTCGGGCTCGGCGCCTACGGCATCGTGGTGTCGCTGACCCTCGACGTACAGCCGGCGTTCCGCGTCCGCCAGGACATCTACACGGGCGTCACCTGGGCTGCCGCGCTCGCCGACTACGACGCGCTCACGTCGGCGGGCTACAGCGTGTCGGTGTTCTCGCGCTGGGAGGAGCCGACGGTCGGGTACGTGTGGCTCAAGACCCGGCTCGACGCCGACGACGACCCCGTGCCCGACACGATCCTCGACGGCGTGCGGGCGACGGCGGGAGATTCGCCCCTGGGCGTGGAGGACAACATCACCGAGCTGGCCGGCGTGCCGGGACCGTGGATGCTGCGGCTCCCGCACTTCCGCCTCGACGCCGAGCCTTCCTTCGGCGACGAGATCCAGAGCGAGTACTTCGTCGCCCGCGCCGACGCCCCCGCGGCCCTGGAGGCGGTGCGGGCGCTGGGCGACAGCATCCGTCCGCATCTGATCTGGACCGAGCTGCGCACCGCCGCGGCCGACGAGCTGTGGCTGAGCCCGGCGTACCGGCGCGACGTCGTGATCATCCACTTCACCTGGTTCAACCATCCCGACGACGTCGGGGCCGCCGTCGCCCGTGTCGAGGCGGCGCTCGAGCCGTTCGGCGCACGACCGCACTGGGGCAAGCTCCACGGCTTCGACCGCGCCGCGATCGAGCGCGTGCACCCGCGGCTCGCCGATGCGCGCGCGGTGTTCGAGCGGCTCGACCCGGAAGGCCGGTTCTCGAACGCGCACCTCGAGCGCGTCGGGGTGCGCGAGCCCCGCTGACCGCGCGTCCGCGCGCGCTCCGGTGGGCGCCTCACCTCAAGTTCGATCGCCACAGATGTACGCGGATCGGGCCGGAGCGCGTACATCTGTGGCGAACGAAACATCGAGGGTGTGACGATGTGCGCGCCACGACCGGGGGGCGGGTCAGTCGGCGACGCGGATCGCGCGCACGGCCATGAACTGCCGCCCGGGCAGCGGCACGCGGACCGTCGCGCGGTGAGTGCCGTCGAGGCGGTCCACGGTCATGTTCCAGGTGTCGATGACGTCGATCGCCCACTCGCCGTCGGGCAGGACGACGTGACGGAAGCGCGGGCGGCTGAACCCGAAGTACCCGATACGGTGGGTCTCGGTCCCACCCCAGGGCACGTCCCAGTCGGAGGGGAGCGGGTCCCACACGCCGCCGGGCGCGTCGGCCTGCAGATCGCGCAGGAATCGGATGCGGTCGGGTGACGTTCCGTGCAGCTTGCCGCCCTTCGACCACCACAGCACTTCGTCGCCGTCCGGCTCGGGGAGATAGGTCTCGCCGTGGCCGACGTACCCGCCGCGGACGGCGCCCTCCCAGAAGCGACGCGTCATCTCCTCGCCGGTGATGTTGCCCCACCCCTGGTCGATGTCGCCCTCGTACGCGCACTCGTCGATGACGACGGGCTTGCCCCACCTCTCGCGCCACTCGTCGGTGTTCTCGGCGGTGCGGTAGACGTCGACGCGCTGCACGCTCACGTGGGTGATCCACGGCTCGGAGTAGTCGTAGAACGGGCGGCAGTTGTGGATCGAGTTGAGATGGCCGAACGCGTCCTCCTCGCCGACGACGGCGGCGAGGCGCTCCCAGTCCTCGATCTCGTTCGACCACATCAGGTCGTATTCGTTGGCCATCGACCACCACACGTTCGCGAACGCCGACAGCCGTCGTACGACGTACCGCAGGTACCGCTCGTCGACGGCGGGGCCGAGATCGGCGAAGCCCCAGCGGTCGTACGCGTGGAACAGGATGAGATCCGCCTCGATGCCGAGCTCGGCGAGCTGCGCGATGCGCCGCTCGAGGCGACGGAAGTGGGCGGGATCGAAACGCTCGAGGTCGAATCCGTCCTCCAGCGAGCCGGGGAAGACGAAGTCCACGGGCTCGTTGGCGTTGAACAGGTACGACTTCGGGAAGAGGCACATGCGGATCTTCGTGAAGGGGGATCCGGCGAGCGTCGCGAGTGTCTGCTCCTGGAGGGCGTCGTCCTGGTGCGTCCACGCGTAGGCCGTCGTCCCGAGCGGGAGATGGCGGGTGCCGTCGGCGTGGCGGAAGTGGAAGCCGTCCACGCGCACCGGGCCGTGCGCGCCTTCGCGGGAGCCGCCGACCGTCGCGGAGCCGACGATGCCGTCGAGGGAGCGCGCCGTCGAGCGCGTGAGGAAGCTCCACTCGCCCTCGGCGTCGGTCAGCGCACGGACGCGGTACACGCCGTCGCCGTCGTAGAAGCCGCCGACGCGCACTTCCGAGCCGTCGGGTCGCGTGAAGACGGCGTCGACTTCGACGTCGACGAAGGGGTTTCCGTGCGCCGGGCCGTCGAGCCTCAGTTCGAGGACGTCCCACTTGGCGACCGTCGGGGGCGTCGTCAGGCGCGCCGAGCCGCGCTCGACGTCGTCGGTCTCGTAGCCGGGGTCGGGCGCGATCGCCGGCGCGTACTCGCGCCGGGCGTGCGTGCCGTCGCCGATGGCGGCGAGGTCGTCCCACAGCCGCTGGCGTGCGGCGGGGTCCTCGAGCTCCTGCGCGAGCGCGACGAGCTGGCCGAGGCGCGCCCCGCGGAACTGCGCCGCCATCGGCGAGGCCGCGATGCCGGGCAGGTGCTTCTCGAGCACGGCGCGGCCGTCCGGGTGGTCGAGCGTCTCTCCGAACGTGGAGGCGCGGTCGAACATGGGAGTCCCTTTCTGTCAGACGGAGGTGGCGTCGCGCACGGCGCGATCGACGTCGGCGAGCACGGGCGGAGGCGTGAAGAGGAGCGCCGATTCGAGGGTGCGCCCCGCGCCCCACACGGTGTCGGTGCGCACGGCCTCGGCACGGTCGGCGTCGAACGCGGCGAGCGTCTCGAGCACCGCCCGGTACGCGCGCGGGTCGTCGATCACGTCGGCGAGCGAGGACTTCAGCCCGGGCAGTGCCGGGCGGGCGGCGGCGGGCTCCGCCGGCACGCGCCACTCGTGCGTCCCCGAGCCGACCTCGACGATCTCCGCGGTGCGTCCCGGCAGATCCACGATCGCTGTGGTGTTCGCCGGCACGACGGCATTCACGACGATCTCGCCGGCATCGCGCCGCCAGGAGACGGATGCCTCGCCATAGGGCGTGATGTGACGCGCCGACGCGTGCGACAGCGAGGTGAGCGGCCGCGGCGCGACACGCAGGCGCCGGTAGCCGGGGGCGTCCGGGGCGAGGCCCGCCACCGACCGGTGGAGCCAGTCGGCGACCGCGCCGAGCGCGTAGTGGTTGAACGACGTCATCTCGCCGGGGTTGACCGAGCCGTCGGGCAGGAGGCTGTCCCATCGCTCCCACACCGTCGTCGCGCCCATCGTGACCGGGTAGAGCCACGACGGGCACTCGGTCTGGGTCAGCAGGCGCTCCGCGGCGTCGAGGTGGCCGCCGCCGGTGAGGGCGTCGGTCACGAGCGGCGTGCCGACGAAGCCCGTGGCGATGCGGTAGCCGCCGTCGCGGACGAGCGTCGCCAGGCGGTCGGCGAGCGCCTGCTGCAGCGCCGGGTCGGTGACGAGGTCGAACTCGAGTGCGAGTGCGTACGCGGTCGGCGCGTCGCTGACCATGCGGCCCGCCGGGGTCACGTAGTGCGATTCGAACGCCGCGCGGGTCCGCTCCGCGAATGCGCCGTAGGTCTGGGCGTCGTCGTCCCGGCCGAGCAGGCGCGCGGCATCGGCGACCTGGCGGAGGGACTGCGCCAGGTAGGCGGTCGCGACGATGTCGCCGTGCACCTTGGCGTCGCCGGGCTTGTCGGGCGGGGCGGAGGGGTCCAGCCAGTCGCCGAGCTGCATGCGGCCCTCCCACGGGCCGTGGTGTCCGGCGTCGCGCAGCACCGCGTCGGCCCACGCGCGCATGCTCGCGTACTGCGCCTCCAGCACCCCCACGTCGCCGAAGCGGGCGTGCAGCACGGTCGGCACGGCGGTCGCGGCATCCCCCCAGGCCGCCGTCGGCCCCAGGCCGCCGAACGCGGGGAGGGCCGCCGGCACGACGAGCGGCACCTCGCCGTCGTTGCGCGTCTGCTCGTGGGCGAGGTCGCGCAGCCACGACGTGAGGAAGCCGTCGCAGTCGTACAGGAAGCTCGCCGTCGGCGCGAACACCTGGATGTCGCCGGTCCACCCGAGGCGCTCGTCGCGCTGCGGGCAGTCGGTGGGGATCGATAGGAAGTTGCCTCGCATGCCCCACACGACGTTCTCGTGCAGGCGGGAGAGGAGGGGATCGGATGCTGCGAACCAGCCGGTCCGCGTCATATCGGTGTGCAGCACCACGGCCTCGACCGCCGACGGGTCGAGGTTGACGCCGTCGATCTGCGCGTAGCGGAAGCCGTAGAAGCTGAAGCGCGACTCCAGGGTCTCCTCGCCGTCGCCGGCGGTGTCGAACGTCGCCGTAGCGGCCGCGTTGCGCAGCGGCCGGAGTGCCAGTTCGCCGTCCTCGAGCACCTCGGCGTGGCGGACGGTGACGCGGGTGCCCGTCGGCGCTGCGACGCGCACGCGGAGTCGTCCGACGAGGTTCTGGCCGAAGTCGAGGATCGTGCCGCCCGACGCCGAGGAGAGGACCCCGGCGACGGGGAGCGACTCGATGCGCCGGACGGGCGCCGCGATGCGCGCCTCGGGCACGGGGACGTTCTCGTACCCGACGTTCGCCGCCGCGCCGATGCGGGCCGCAGCCCACGCACCGTCGTCGAACCCGGGCGTCGACCATCCGGGGATGGCGCGCCGCAGGTCCTGGTGCTCGCCCGGGTAGATGCCGCTGTCGACGACGGGGCCGTCGCCGCTCGCGCGCCAGCCGTCGCCGGTCGCGGCGACGGTCTCGACGGAGCCGTCGTCGTACTCGACGCGCAGCTGGGCGAGCAGCGACGGCTGCGTGCCGTACAGGCGGTTCGTGAAGGTGAAGAACCCGTACTTCTCGGTGTACCAGGCGCCCGCGATCGTCGCGCCGAGCACGTTGTCGCCCTCGCGCAGCAGACGCGTGACATCGACCGTCTCGTGCACGAGTCGGTCGCGGTACGCCGTCCAACCGGGCGACAGCACGTCGTCCGACACGGCTTCACCGTTGATCTCGGGCTCGGCGACGCCGAGCGCGGTCCAGAACAGGAGCGCACGCCGTGGTGCGCGCTCGAGCCGGAAGTGCGTGCGCAGCAGTGCCGGCTGCGCCTCCCGTTCGGGGTCGGCGAGGCCGACCGGCTGCGCCACCCACTCGCCGTCGGCGAGGAACCCCGCCTCGACCCGCACGGCGGGGCTCCACGACGTCTCGGCGCCCGACGCGGCGCGCACGCGCACCGACACATCGCGCCCTTCGCCGGCCGCGAGGGCGCGGAAGGGCCATGCTGCGAGCACGCTCTCGGCGCCATCGAGGGTCACCGTTTCGATGCCGTCGCTGATGTCGGCCGATGCCTGCACCCAGTCCCGCTCGCCGGTCTCGACCGTCCAGCTGAGACGAGGCGTCGGCGTCGCGACGAAGGCCGTGTCGTCGCGCAGCTCGGCCCGCAGCGACGCCACGCGCGGGCGTGCGGCCGGGGATGCAGCTGGGCCCACGCGCCCGGAGGCTCCGGGCGACGCGCCGGCGGCGCCTGGAGGGGGCGTGGGGACCGTCATCCGTCATCTCCGTCCGAGACCCAGCGCTGTACGGCGACCTCGCCCGTCACGGCGTACACCCCGATGACGCGGCCGGTGAACGACTCGGCGGTCTCGGAGGAGAGGAATCGCCCATCGACCTGGCCGAGTTCGTGGCGCTCACCGTCGATGGTCGCGGCGAGGTGGAAGACGTCGCTCGTGGCGGGGAAGCCACCCGTGGCGACCGGTTTGCGCGAGTCGACATGGAGATCAAGGATGCCGCCGCCGAACGGCGCGCGCCACTCCTGCACGAGTCCGCCGACGACCGCACGGCCCACGACCTCGCCCCCGCCCGCCTCGACTTCGACGTGGAATCGCTCGTCGTAACGCACGGCGAGTCCGCCGACGCCGGCCGAGGCATCCAGGGTCACGGTCGTCGCGTTGGTGAGGTGCTCCTGGCGGCGACCCACGAACACCGGCCGCGGGTCGTCGAGCGTGGAGCCGTCCCCCCGGAGCGTCAGCCAGCCGGGGCGGGCGGTGAGGTCCGCGTGCGCCGTGGGCAGGGCGCGGACGCCGATCCACTCACCGTCGAGCGCGGTGTCACGCCCGAAGTCGACCTCGACGTGCGTGCCGGGGCGCGGGTTCAGGAGCACGGGGTCGATGGCCGGCCAGCCGTCCTCCTGCCAGCGCACGGGCGTGACGAAGGTCTCGCGGCCGAGCGCCGAGAACGCGCGGGTCATGCTGCGGGGGCGCACGCCGAGCAGCACGCACAGCCAGTCGCCGTCGGGACCGATCACGAGGTCCCCGTGACCGGTGTTCTGGATCGGGCGGATCGTCGATCGCGCCGAGACCAGCGGATTCTGCGGTGCCGTCTCGAAGGGGCCACGGGGCGAGTCGCCGCGCGCGATCGAGATGCCGTGCCCCCGCTCGGTGCCGCCCTCCGCGATCATCAGGTACCACCGGCCGTCCACCTCGTAGAGGTGCGGCGCCTCGGGGAACTGTCCCCCGACGCCCGACCACAGCGAGCGCGGCTCCTCCCGCGCGACGTGGCGCTCGAGGTCGACCTCGACCTGCTGGATGCCCAGGTGCTTCCCGATGTCGCCACCGGAGAGGATCAGCCCCGAGAAGGTGATGTACGCGGTGCCCTCGGCATCCCAGGCGACGTCGGGGTCGATGCCGTTGATCGATTCCGAGCCGTCCGCGGTGAGGATGAGGTCGCCGTCGCTCCACGGCCCCGCCGCGTCCGTCGCGGTGAAGTGCAGCATGCCCCGGCCCATCGCGTCGGTGATGACGAGGTGGAAGACGCCGTCGTGGTGCCGGATCGTCGGCGCCCACGCGCCACCCGCCGTCGGGACCTCCTCGACCGCGAGCTGCCCGGGGCGCGTGGCGACGTGCCCGATCAGCTCCCACGTCTCGAAGTCCGTCGAGCGGTGGATCGGGATCCCGGGGAGGTACTCGAACGTCGAGGTGGCGAGGTAGTAGACCCCGTCGACGGCGACGACGCTGGGGTCGGGATGGAAGCCGTTGAGGAGCGGGTTGAACAGCGTGGTCATGAGGCGACCTGCCAATCGAGCGTCAACGGCAGGTCGGCTACCGACGCCCCGGCCCGGAGTGTGTAGCCGCCGGGCTCGACGACCCATTCGCCGGCCCAATGCGCCAGACGGCGAGGCGGCACGGGGATCGTGGCGGTGACGGTCTCGCCCGGTGCGGCGTGGACGGTCGCGAACCCGACGAGCCAGCGCTCGGCACGCTCCACGGCGGAATCAGGGCGCTCCGCGTACACCTGGACGACCTGCTTGCCGGCGCGGTCTCCGGTGTTCGCGAGGGTCACCTCGACGGTATCGCCGTCGCGCTGCGCGGTGCCCCACGACCAGATCGTGTAGCCGAGACCGTGGCCGAAGGGGAAGGCCGGCTCGGCGTCCGCCTTCAGCCAGGCGCGGTAGCCGATATGCAGGCCCTCCTCGTAGTGGAGCACGCCGTCGCGCGGCGTGACATCGGTCACGGGGACGTCGTCCAGCTGCGAGGGCCACGTCGTCGGCAGGCGCCCGCCGGGCTCCGCGGCGCCCGACAGCACATCGGCGAGCGCGGAGCCGAACTCCTGGCCGCCGAACCACCCCTGAAGGACGGCCGCGACGTCGCCCGCCCACGGCAGGATCACGGGAGCGCCCGCGTTGACGACCACGATGGTGGGCGTGCCGGTAGCGGCGACCGCGCGCACCAGCTCGTCCTGACGGCCGGGCAGGTCGAGGTCGGGCCGGTCGTAGCCCTCGGACTCCACCTTCGAGTTGGTGCCCACGACGACGATCGCGACGTCGGCCGCGGTGGCGGCCTCGACGGCGCGCGCGATGAGTCCGTCCGGCTCGGAGTCGTCGGGCGCGATGCCGATCGTGACCGAGAGCGCACCGGCCAGGGCGCCCTCCTGGACGAGGTCCAGCTCGGTGCGGAAGCGTCGGGGGACGCCGGCCTGCGTCTGCACGGCGGCCGTGAGCGACGGCGGGTTGAGGAAGGCCGCGCCCAGGTCGGTCCCCTCGATGACGGGCGCGTCGTCGAGGACGAGCTCGTCGTCGACATACAGGCGACCGGGATTGGCACCCGCGAAGCCGAGGAGGATCTCGCCCGGCTCCGCGGGAGTGTAGACGCCTTCGATGACCACGCGACGGCTTGCGGCGATCGGCGCGTCGCCGCCGAACCACACGAGCGCGGTCGAGCGGCGGTCCTCTGCGAAGAGCTCGGCGCCGTCGGCGCCGAAGAAGGTGACGCGCACGCCGGGCTCGCCGGTGACGGGGTTGGTGAGCCGGTCGACCGGGATCTCGGCGACGCCCTCCTGCACGACGGTGCCGAGCTCGTAGCGGACATCGGCGCCCGGGAAGGCGCTGCGGATGCCGTCGAGCGGCGACGTGATGCGCTCCGGGAGCACGGTCGCGCTGCCGCCGCCCTGGGTGCGGGCCTCGCGCGCGTTGTGGCCGATGACCGCGATGCTGCCGAGGGATGCGGCATCCAACGGCAGGACGCCGTCGTTCGCGAGCAGGACGGTGCCGGCGATCGAGGCCTCGCGCGTGAACGCGGGGCCGTCCAGCGGTGCCGGCTCGATCGCGGTCGAGCCCTCGAGGGCGCCGACGCGTTCGGCGAGGAGCAGGATGCGCATCACCTTGCGGTCGATGTCGGCCTCGTCCACGACGCCCTCGCGCACGGCATCGACCAGGCCGGCGAACGCGGGCGCGGGTCCCGGCATGGCGAGGTCCTGCGCGGCCGGGATCGCGCCGAGCGAGCGGACGGCGGTCCAGTCGCTGATCACCACGCCGTCGAAGCCCCACACGGAGTTGAGCGGCGACTCGAGAAGGTCGTGCTCGGTCATCGTGGCGCCGTGCACGGAGTTGTAGGCGCTCATGATCGTCCAGGCGCCGGCTTCGACGGCGCGCTCGAACGGGGCCAGGTACAGCTCGTGCAGCGGGCGAGCGTCGACCTGCACGTCGACGGTGAAGCGGTCGGTCTCGGAATCGTTCGCGACGTAGTGCTTGGGAGTGGCGCCGACGCCGTTGTCCTGCAGGCCGCGCACATACGCGGCGGCGAGCTCGGCCGACAGCTCCGGGTCCTCGCTGAAGCACTCGAAGTGACGTCCGCCGAGCGGCGAGCGGTGGAGGTTGATCGTCGGTCCGAGCACGACATCGACGCCCTTGCGACGGGCTTCGGATGCTGCGGCCGCCCCGTACCGGTACGCCAGGTCGACGTCCCACGCGGCGGCGAGGGCCGAGCCCGACGGGAGGTTGAGCGACGGCTCGCGCTCGTCCCATCGGGGGCCGCGGACGCCGGCGGGGCCATCGGACAGCGTCATGGCGCGGAGGCCGATCTCGGGGATTGGCACCGTGGTCCAGAAGTCGGCGCCCTGGATGAGCTCCGCCTTCTGCTCGAGGGTCAGCCGCTCCAGCAGCGGAATGAGGTGCTGGACGGTCGCCGGCTGGGTCGTGGTCGTCACGCGGCTTCTCCTTCGTTCCGGGCGGTGTGCGCGGCCTGCTCCGCCAGCAGCGCGCGGCGCGCTGCGCGCCGCTCGGCCTGGTGGTCGGGGTCGGGCACGGGCGCGGCGAGGAAGAGCCGCTGCGTGTATGGGTGTTCGGGGCGGGAGGTGACCTGGTCGCCGCCGCCCGTCTCCACGAGCTCGCCGTGGTACATCACCGCGACGCGGTGGCTGATGTGCCGGACGACGGCGAGGTCGTGGGAGATGAAGAGGTAGGCGACGCCGGTGCGCTCCTGGATCTCGATGAAGAGGTCGAGCACGCGTGCCTGCGTCGACAGGTCGAGCGCCGACACGGGCTCGTCGCACACGATGAGCTTCGGGTCGAGGGCCAGGGCGCGCGCGATCGCGATGCGCTGGCGCTGACCACCCGAGAACTCGCGGGGGAGGCGGCCCGCGGCGTTCGCGGGCAGCCCGACCCGGTCGAGCAGGTCGCGCACTCGCGCCTTCGCCTCTTTGGCCGCGCCGCCGCGCGCGGTGAGCGGCTCGGACAGGATCTGCTCGATCGTGAGCGACGGGTTCAGCGACGAGTAGGGATCCTGGAAGACGACCTGGATCTCGCTGGACAGGTCGCGGCGCTCGCGCCGGTTCAGGTGGCCGATGTCGCGGCCGCCGTACGTGATCGACCCTCCCGTCACCGGCGCGAGGCCCAGGACGGCGCGGCCGAGCGTCGTCTTGCCCGACCCCGACTCGCCGACGAGACCGACCGTCTCGCCCGGACGGATGTCGAGCGAGACGCCCTTGAGGGCGCGGAACGGCTTGGCGCGGAACCCCTTGCCGGGGTATTCGACCTCGAGATCCTTGACGTCGAGCAGCGTGCTCATGACCGGGCTCCTTCCGAAGCGGTGCCGGGGGTGGCGATCGTGCCGGCCAGGGGCGGCCGGGCGGGGCCCTCGTCGAGGATCGCGCCGAGCAGCGAGTGCGTGTACGGGTGGGCGGGCGAGCCGAGGATCTTGCGGACCGGCCCCTGCTCGACGAACAGACCCTGCTGCATGACCGTGACCCTGTCGCACAGGTCGGCGACGACGCCGAAGTTGTGGGTCACGAGTAGCATCGCCATGTGCCGCTCGCGCTGCAGATCGCGCAGCAGGTCGAGCACCTCGGCCTGCACCGTCACGTCGAGGGCCGTCGTCGGCTCGTCGGCGACGATGAGGTCGGGATCGGTCGAGACGGCGCCGGCGATGAGCACGCGCTGCGCCATACCGCCCGACACCTCGAACGGGTAGGCGTCGAACGTGCGCTTCGGGTTCGGGATGCCGACGCGGTCGAGGAGCGCGAGCGACTTGTCGGTCGCCTCCTTGGTCGACAGGCCGAGGTTCTTGCGCAGCGGCTCGACGAGCTGGTACCCGATCCGGAAGGACGGATCGAGGTTCGACATGGGCTCCTGCGGGATGTACCCGATGCGCTTGCCGCGGATGCCCGCGTACACGCGCTCCGAGGCGTCCGCGAGCTGCGTGCCCTCGTAGTCGATCGAGCCGCCCGAGACGTGTCCCCCGCGGGGCAGGAGGCCCAGGACGGCGAACGCCGTCTGCGTCTTGCCCGAGCCCGACTCACCGATGAGGCCGTGGATCTCGCCCTTGCGCACGTCGAGCGACACGCCGTGAACGACCTCGATGTCGGCGCCCTCGGGCTGCTGGTACGCGACGCGGAGGTCGCGGATCGCGAGCACGACGTCCTGGGGGCCCTGCGCCGTCTTGACGTCGTCCGGGTGGACGATCGTCTCGGCGACGACGGGCAGCTCCGTCGAGTCCTCGATGGGTTCGGCATCGGAGCCGCTCGTCGCGAGCGACGTCGTGACGGCGGCGATCGAGCCCGTCGCGGTCGTGACCGCGCGGCGTCGGCGACGGCGGACGCTCGCGGTCCGCTCGAGCACGTCGCGCATGGCGTTGGCCAGGAGCGTGAGCGCGATACACGTCGTCGCGATCGCGAGCGAAGGCCACAGCATGAGGATCGGCGCGCGGTAGATGTTGGCGAAGCCGTCGTTCAGCATCGAGCCCCAGGTCGGGACGCTCGCGTCGCCGAGGCCGAGGAACTCCAGCCCCGACTGGATGCCGATCGCGATGCCGGCGATGATCGCGGTCTGGATGATGATCGGCGCGCGGACGACCGACAGGATGTGCCGGCCGATGATGCGCATGTCCGAGAGGCCGGAGACGCGGGCTGCGTCGACGTAAAGCTCGCCGCGCACACCGACGACCGTGGCGTAGACGAGACGGTAGTAGGCGGGGGAGAGGATGATGCCGAAGATGAGCATCGACCACCACACCGAGGGGCCGAGGACGGTGCGAGCCGCGATCAGCACGACGATGCCCGGCAGCGCCATGACGAGCGAAGTCACCCACGAGGCGGCGGAGTCGAACCAGCCCTTGTAGTAACCGGCGATGAGGCCGGCGACGACCCCGATGACCAGCGACGTGATGACGGCGACGGATGCTGCGGCCAGCGTCACCGAGGTCGCCCACAGCAGGCGCGACAGGACGTCGCGACCCGCGCTGTCGTTGCCGAGGAGGTGCTCGGGGCTCGGCGGTGCGAGCACGAGCTGCAGCGATGCCTCGTTCGGCGGGTACGGCGCGATGAAGGGGCCGATGACCGCCATGAGGATCACGAAGGCGAGATACGTCAGCGCGATGACCCCGACGGGCTTGCGGAGCAGCCGGCGGAACAACGACGTCTTGACGTGCGGCGTCGGGATCGCGGGAGGTACTTCGATGGCGGTCATGACAGTCGCACCTTCGGGTTGAGCGCAGCCTGCGCGAGATCGATGACGAGATTGACGATGATGACGATGACGGCCGTGGCGACGACGAGCCCCATCATCACCGGGATGTCGTTCTGGAGCCCGGCCTGGACGGTGAGCTGGCCCATGCCGGGGAGGGCGAAGATCGACTCGACGATGACGGCGCCACCCAGCAGTCCGATGAACTGCACGGCGAGGATCGCGAGCGCGGGTCCGCCGGCGTTGCGCAGGACGTGCTTGTAGACGACGCTGCGGGTGTCGAGGCCGCGTGAGCGGAGCGTGCGGACGTAGTCGCGTGAGAGTCCGTCGATCATCGAGCCGCGGATCTGCTGCGTCACGGCGGCGATCGCTCCGAAGGACAGTGCGGCGATCGGGAGAGTCACCGACGACAGCCAGCCGGGGAACGACTCGGCGATCGGCACGTAGCCCGTCGCCTTGAACCACCCCAGGTTGATCGCGAAGATCAGCACGAGGTACAGGGCGATGAGGAAGCCGGGGATGGCGAAGCCCAGCACCGAGATGAACTGCACGGTGCTGTCGACCCAGCCGCCGCGGCGCGCGGCGAGGACGCCCAGGATCACCGCGACGATCGCCGTGACGATCGTCGTGCCGATGACGAGTGAGAGGGTGACCGCGAGGCGCCCGGAGAGACTCACGACGACCAGCTGGCCGTTGAACCACGAACGGCCCAGGTCACCGGTGAGGGCGTTCGTGAGCCAGTCCCAGTACTGCACGACGAGGGGGCGGTCGAGGCCGAGCTCCTGCGCCTTCTGCTGGACCTGCTCCGCGGTGGCGCTCTGGCCCACGAGCCGGCGCGCGATGTTGGCGCTGTCGAGGTAGAGGAGGCTGAAGGCCAGGGCGGAGACGACGAAGAGGAGGACCACGCCGGCGAGGACGCGGCGGATGATGAACGTGAGCATGCTGCGCTCCTGTATCTCAGGGGAGATGGTCCGGCCCGCCCGTCGGGACGGGCGGGCCGGGGGTGGTGTTCTACTGCTTCGGCTGGAAGTCGTAGATGTTCGGGAACGCGTTGGTCGGGAGCATCTCGACGGACGTGTTCGCGTCGGTCCCGACGGAGCCCTGCACGCGGTAGAACGGCGCGAACCACGCCTGCTCGACGATGTAGGTGTTGAGCTCCTTCGCGACCTCGGCCTGCGTCGCCTCGTCGCCGAACTGGATCTGCTCGATGTACTCGTTGACCTGCGGGTCCTCGTAGTGGAACGGGTTGAACACGGCGGTCGGCGCGATCATGAACTGGATGAGCTGCCAGTCGGGATTCTGCTCGAGAGCCATGAACGACGAGCCGTACTTCGGGGCCAGGAGGTCGGCGATGAAGTTGTTCGGCGCGACCTCGACGCCCTCGATCGTGATGCCGACGTCGGCCAGCTGCTGCTGGATGAGCGGGTAGGTCGCACCGCCGAAGGCCTGGACGGTCGGCATCTGCAGCGTCAGCCCGTCCCCGTAGCCGGCCTCCTCGAGCAGCTCCTTCGCCTTGTCGGGGTCGAAGGTGTAGTACTCGTCGAGAGCGGTGTCGTAGGCGTCGCTCGTGGTCGGGAACACCTGCGTCGTGGCGGTGCCCTTGTCGGCAGCGGCCGCCTTCAGCATGCCCTCACGGTCGATCGCGTAGTTGATCGCCTGTCGCACCTTGACATCGGCGAGCTCCGGCTGGATCGTGCCGGCGCGGTCGAGGAGGAGGAGACCCTGGAAGTCGAGCTCGTTGGCGTTGATCGTCCAGCCCGCTCCCTCGACCTCGGCGAGGTTGTCGTTGTTGATCAGCTTCACGCCGTTCGCCTCGCCGGCCTTGATCGCGTTGAGCGCGGCCGTCGGGTCCGTGAAGACATTGATGACGAGGTTGTCGTAGTGCTGGACGTCCGGGTTCCAGTAGTCCTCGTTCTTCGTGTACGCGTAGCTCGTGCTCGTGACGGTCGCGGACGTATCGAGGACGTAGGGGCCCGAGCCGACGGGCGTCGTGTCCAGGTCGGCGCTCTCGAGCGACTCGCTGGCGGCGACGAGACCGGCGGTGCGGGTGAGGTAGCTGAGCAGCGCGGGGTCGGGGGCGCTGAGCGTCAGGACGACCGTCTGAGGATCGGGTGCCTCGATGGTCGCGACGTTGGTGAAGTAGCCCTTGTCGGGTCCGGTGCCGTCCTTCGAGCGCTGCATGGTCGCGACGACATCGGCCGAGTCGAGCTCGGAGCCGTCGCTGAAGGTGACGTCATCGCGGAGCGTGAGGGTGAGGACCGTGTTGTCGTCGTTGTACGACCACTCGGTCGCCAGATAGGGATCGATCGTGCCCTCCGGCGTCGCCAGGAGGAGCGTGTCATACACGGCCTGGTAGAAGGGCGCGCGGTTGCCCCACTCGGAGCCGGCGGGGTCGAACGTGGTCGGCGCGGCGACCGCGCCGAGCGTGAGGGTCCCGCTTCCGTCGCCGTCACCCGAACCGGAGCCGCCGCTCGCGGCGCATCCCGTGAGGGCGATGGCGGCGACCGCGAGAGCGGCTGCTGTGGCCTTCCATCGGAACATCCTTGGTCCCACTTTCGTCGTGGCGATGCCCCTGCGGATCGCCTTGTGCGGGAGACGCTAACACCAATTCCGAATAGACGCTAGGTTTTTGAGATTAATTTCTAGCGATCGCTCGGAATTCGTTGTAGAACCTTTAGAGAAGGGTCGTTCGCCCGATGCCCAACGCGGCCGGCGCGAGCGGATACGGTGAAGCGATGAGCGACACGACGGCCGCGAAAGCGGTGCGCCGCCCGCGGGGCGAGTACGCGAAGAGCGAAGCGAAGAGGCAGGCGATCCTCGATGCCGCCCTCGAGGTCTTCGCCGAGTCGGGGTATCGCGCCGGGTCGCTGCGCGAGGTCGCGCAGCGCGTCGGCATGAGCGAGGCGGGGCTGCTGCACCACTTCCGCAGCAAGAGCGCTCTGCTGATGGCGGTGCTCGATCACCGCGACGACCTCTCGCGGAACGTCGTCGACTTCGAGCAGCCCGACGGCGTCGAGGCGCTGCGCGGTCTCGCCGACCTCGCCGGCCGCAACGCCGCGTCGCCGGGCGTCGTGGAGCTCTACTGCACCCTCTCGGCGGAGGCGACGTCGCCCGACCATCCCGCCCACGAGTACTTCAAGCGCCGCTACGTCTTCGTGCGCGAGAGCATCGCGCGCGCCTTCGGTCGGATCGCCGATGCGGGGCGTCTCCTGCCCGGCGTCGACCCGTATCGCGCCGCCGTCGCGACGACCGCGCTCATGGACGGCCTGCAGGTGCAGTGGCTGCTCGATCGAGAGTCCACCGACATGGCCGAGGCGCTCGCCGAGTTCTTCCGCGGCTTCGTGGCCGGCTACGATCTCGAGTCCCTCGAGCAGGCGCTCGACGCCCGTGCCGCCGATGCCGACGAGGAGAGCCCCGCATGATCCGCGAGCCCTTCCTCGACGGCTGGACCGCCGGCCCGAAGCTCGGTGCGTTCGAGGCGCCGACGCCGGAGTCCGCGCCCCGGTCCGTCCGCCTGCCGCACGACGCCGTGCGGGATCTGCCGCGCTCGGCGGACAGCGACCAGGGCGTGCACACCGGGTACGTCTCCGGCGGTGTCTTCGAGTACGCGAAGACCTTCGACGTTCCGGCCGGGTGGCGCGACAAGACCGTGCGCCTCGAGTTCGAGGGCGTCTATCGGGACGCCGTGGTCTTCCTGAACGGCGACGCCGTCGTCCACGAGCCGAACGGCTACAACTCCTTCGAGGCCGTGCTCGACCCGTATCTGCGTTACGGCGAGCCCAACCGCGTCACCGTCGAGGCGCGTGCGCACCGCGACAGCCGGTGGTATTCCGGTGCGGGCATCTATCGGCCGGTCCACCTCGTGGTCGCCGATCCCGTCCACATCCTCCTCGACGGCACGCGCGTCACCACGCCCGACATCGACGCTGATCGGGCCGTCGTGCAGCTCGCGACGACAGTGCGCAACGATTCCCGCCACTCCCGCACGCTGCGTCTCACCTGGACGGTGTCGGCACCGGACGGCTCCGACGTCGCAACCGGCACGGCTCCCGTGACGGCGCTCCCCGGCTCCGACGCCGTCGCGCGCGTACGCCTGGCCGTCGACGCTCCGGCGCTCTGGAGCGTCGACGTGCCTGCGCTGTACAGCGTGCGGACGAGCCTCGCCGATGAGGGCGGGGAGCTGATCGACACGGATGCTGCGACCTTCGGCATCCGTCGTCTGCAGGTCGATGCGGCGCGCGGACTGCGCATCAACGGCGAGACCGTCAAGCTGCGCGGCGCCTGCGTCCACCACGACAGCGGACCGCTGGGGGCGGCGACGTTCGCCGCCGCTGAGGATCGGCGCGTGAGACTGATGAAGGCCGCGGGCTTCAACGCGCTGCGGAGCTCCCACAACCCCATGAGCCGCGCGATGCTCGACGCGTGCGACCGGCACGGCGTGCTCGTGATGGACGAGCTCACCGACACGTGGACGCGCTCGAAGGTCGCGTTCGACGCCGCCCCGAGCTTCCCCGACCGGTGGCGCCACGACGTCGAGGCGCTCGTCGCGAAGGACGTGAACCACCCCAGCGTCATCATGTACTCGATCGGGAATGAGATCCTCGAGCTCGCGACGCCGGCGGGCTCCGCGTGGAGCCGGCGGCTCGCGGAGGCCTTCCGAGAGGCCGACGACACGCGTCTCGTGACCAACGGCATCAACGGGATCATCGCGAACCTGGACAAGATGGGCCGCCCCGAGGACACCGGTGAGGCCGCGGCGACCGATCCGAACACCATGATGGCGACGATGGGCGACATGATGGCGGCGGCGAACGCGTCCGAGCTCGTGACCGCCTCGACCGAGGAGTCGGCGTCGGTGCTCGACGTCGTCGGGTTCAACTACGCCGAGTCGCGCTACGAGCTCGACCGCGAGCTGTTCCCGAACCGCGTGATCGTAGGGTCCGAGACCTTTCCGTCGCGCATCGAGAAGATGTGGGAGCTCGTCGAGCGCCTCGATCACGTGATCGGCGACTTCACGTGGACGGGCTGGGACTACCTCGGCGAGGCAGGTATCGGCCGCGTCGACTACACCGACGAGCCGGGCTACGCGCCGACCGGCACCGTGGGGCCGTACCCCCATCTGCTCGCCGGCTGCGGCGACATCGACATCACGGGCTTCCGCCGCCCGGTCTCCTACTACCGCGAGATCGTGTTCGGACTGCGCACCGAGCCGTACCTGGCGGTCCATCCGCCCCGTCACCACGGCCGCCCCACCACGACGACGCCGTGGTCGTGGGACGACTCCGTGTCGTCGTGGACCTGGGACGCCGATCCCGGCGCCCCGGTCACGGTCGACGTGTACGCGCCCGCCGAGGAGGTGGAGCTGCAGCTCGACGGCGTCACCGTCGGCGTCGCCGCGGTCGGAACCGAGAAGGCGTTCCGCGCGCGCTTCGAGACCGAGTATCGCCCGGGCGAGCTCGTCGCCGTCGCCCGCAGGGGTGGTGCCGAGGTCGGGCGCGCGACGCTGCGCACGGCCGGTGAGGTGGGGCTCGCAGCATCCGTCGAGCAGTCCGAGATCCCGGTCGACGGGCTCGGGTTCGTCGCGATCGCGCTGGCCGACGCGGACGGCGTCGTCGCGGGCGATGCGGACAGGCTCGTGACGGTGACCGTCGACAGCGACGCGGAGCTCGTCGGACTCGGCACCGGCCGCATCCTCACCGAGGAGTCGTTCGCGGGGCCGTCGGTCACGACCTACGACGGCCGCGCCCTCGCGATCGTGCGGCCGACCGGGCCGGGCGTCGCAACCGTGACGGTCACCGCCGACGGCTTGGCCGCAGCGTCGGCATCGCTGACGATCCGCCCCTAGCTCCGCCGCATCTGCCGAACACCGAGCGGCGGGGAGCGGCGGGTCAGCTCGCGCGGGCGCGGGTCCGGATCTCGTCCTCGTCGCCCGGGAGCACGCGGATCGGCGTGGTGCCGGCGACCTCGTCGCTGAACTCCTCGGGCGCGACGATGGTGAGCGGGCGCGTCTCGTCGAGCGTGAGGCGGAACCGCTTCTGCTCGTGGCGGTGCAGGCGGCCCGACCAGAGCAGCCACGTGGCGCCGATCGCGAAGGCGACGAACGCGGCGACGGCGCCGACGAGGATCGCCATGCGCGGGCCGAACTCGGCCGCGACCCAGCCGACGATGGGCGCGCCGATCGGGGTGCCTCCCATGAGGATCGCCATGTACAGCGCCAGCACGCGGCCGCGGAGGATCGGGTCGGTCGTGGTCTGCACATAGCCGTTCGCGGTGGTCATCATCGTGACGACCGCGAAGCCGGTGAACATGAGCGTGATCGCATACAGCCAGTACGTCGGCATGAACGCCGACACCACCGCGGCGACCCCGAACATCGCGGTGCCGATGATGAGGACGCGCAGCCGCGCGCGGTCGCGGCGAGCGGCCATCAGCGCGCCGGCGACCGAGCCGATCGCGAGGATCGAGCTCAGCAGGCCGAACCCGTCGGCCTCCTTGCCGAACTCGACCGCCATCGTCGACGCGAGGATCGGGAAATTCATGCCGAACGCGCCGATGAGGAACACCATCGCGCACGTGACGATGAGGTCGGGGCGTCCGGCGACGTAGCGGAACCCGTCGGCGAGGCGCGACGACTGCGGCACCTTCACACGGGGCACGAGCTCGTGCGTGCGGATGAGCAGGAGCGCGGCGAGCATCGCGAGGAAGGTCACGGCGTTGGCGACGAAGACCCAGCCCGTGCCCACCGCGACGATCACGATGCCCGCGACCGCCGGACCGATCATGCGGGCGCCGTTGAACGACGCGGCGTTGAGCGCGACCGCGTTCGAGGCGTTCTCGCGGGCGACGAGGTCGGAGACGAAGGCCTGGCGCGCCGGGTTGTCGAACGCCGCGACGACGCCGAGCGCGAGGGCGAAGAGGTACATGATCGGCAGCGTCATCACGCCGGCGAAGATGAGCACGCCGATCGCGAGGCCGAGCACGAGCAGCAGGCTCTGCGTGATCAGCAGCAGCTTGCGGCGGTCGAAGCGGTCGGCCACGAGTCCGGTGACGCCGACGAGCAGCAGCGGCGGGGCGAACTGCAGCGCCATCGTCACGCCCATCGCGGCGGCGTCGTTGTCGGTGAGCTCGGTCAGCACGACCCAGCTGATCGCCGTCGCCTGCATCCAGGCGCCGATGTTCGATACCAGCGCGCCGATGAACCAGACGCGGTAGTTGAAGGCCGAGAACGACCGGAACATCGCGCTCACCGGGCCACCATCCGCTCCATGATCTCGGCGGCGGCGGCGAGGGTGTCGCGCTCGGCCGGCGTGAGCTCGGCCAGGGAGGCCTCGACCCATGCGTCGCGGCGGCGGGCGGTCTCCTCGACGACCGCGATGCCGTCGGGAGTGAGCGAGATGACGACCTTGCGGCCGTCGCGCTCGTCGGCGCCGCGCACGATGTAGCCGGAGTCCTGCAGGCAGTTGACGGTGCGGTTCATCGAGGGGGCCGAGACGCGCTCACGCTCGGCGAGATCGCCGAGCGTGTGGGGGCCGTGCACCTTGAGCGCCGCGAGCACCGCGAACTGCCCGTCGCTCATCGAGTCGACGGCGCGCTGCGTGCGCATGCGCCGCGCGAGGCGGAACGTCGCGATGCGCAGCTGCGAGGCGGCCGGGGAGAGGTCTGCGTAAGCGCCGGCGTCGGGGCCGGTGTCGGTATCTGAAGTCTCGTTGCTGCTCATCCGGTTAGTTAGCATAGCTCATTAGTTTTGCTAAAGAAAGTCGGCGAACGGATGCTGCGGGCCGACGTCGCCCGCGGGGGCGCGGGCAGCGTCGCCCTAGACTTCTGCGCATGCCCGAGTTCATCGACGCGCGTGACATCACGATCTACTACGACGTCCACCCCGCAGAGGGGGAGCCGCGGGCGATCGTCCAGCTGCTCCACGGCGTCGGCGAGCACGCCGGGCGATACGGCGCGCTGATCGCCGCCCTCACCGGGGCCGGGTACATCGTGTACGCCGCCGACCACCGCGGGCACGGCCGTACGGGCATGACGCAGCACGCCGGCGATGTCACCCGTCTCGGCCACCTGGGCCCCGGCGGCCTGCGAGGAGCGCTTGCCACGATGTGGCAGTTCACACAGCAGATCCGCGCCGAGAATCCGGGCCTGCCGCTCGTGCTGCTGGGACACTCCGGGGGCTCGGTGCTCGCCCAGATGCTCGTGAACGAGCATCCCGACGCGTACGACGAGCTCGTGCTGACCGGCACGGCGCTGCGCATGCCGGGCTCGATCCGCACCAGCGGTCTCAACAAGCCGTGGGACGGCCCGGGCGCCATGGGCACCGAGTGGCTCTCGAGCGACCTGTCGGTGGGGCGCGAGTTCCTCGACGACCCCCTCACGACCAGCGAGGACCCGATCAAGCTCATCGGCGTCGTCGACTCCCTGCGCATGTACGGCCTGCCGCGCAAGAACCTCGGTGCCGACATCCCGACCCTTCTCATGGTCGGTCGCGACGACACCGTGGGCGGCCCGCGCAGCGTCCACCGGCTCGCCGACGCCTACCGCACGCGCTCCGGGTTCACCGACGTCACGACGCTCGTCTACCCGGACGCACGGCACGAGATCTTCAACGAGGTCATGCAGGCCGAGGTCCGCGCCGACCTGCTCGCGTGGCTCGACAAGCACATCGCGGACCGCTCCTGAGGTGACGGCCTCGGGGCGCGCACAGCTCGGCGGGGGCCGGGCGCTCCCGTGGGGACGCCCGGCCGCGTCGCGCCCGGGCCAATAGGCTGAAGCCCATGCACGGCGAATACAAGGTGCCCGGCGGGAAGCTCGTGGTGGTCGACCTCGAGGAGCGCGACGGCCGCATCGCGGACTTCCGCCTCGCGGGGGACTTCTTCCTCGAGCCCGACGACGCCCTCGCCGACATCGACGCCGCGATCAACGGGCTGCCGATCGAGTCGGACGTCGCGACCATCGCCGCCGCCGTGCGCTCGGCCCTGCCCCAGGGGGCGCAGCTGCTGGGCTTCACGCCCGAGGCGGTCGGCACGGCGGTGCGCCGCGCCCTGGTCACCGCCCCCGGCTGGCGCGACTTCGACTGGGAGATCGTGCACGACAAGCCGGTCTCCCCGCGCATGAACCTCGCGCTCGACGAGGTGCTCACGGGCCGTGTCGGCGACGGGCGCCGTCGGCCCACGCTGCGCATCTGGGAGTGGGACGAGAACGCCGTGGTGATCGGCTCCTTCCAGTCGCTGCGCAACGAGGTCGACCCCGACGGCGCCGCCGCGCACGGCTACGACGTCGTGCGCCGCATCTCCGGCGGCGGCGCCATGCTCATGGGCGCGAACTCGATCGTCACCTACTCGCTGTATGTGCCGGCATCCCTCGTCCAGGGCCTCACCTTCGCCGACTCCTACGCGTTCCTCGACGACTGGGTGCTGCAGGCGCTGCGTGCCCTCGGCATCGAGGCGACCTACCAGCCGCTCAACGACATCGCCTCGCCCCAGGGCAAGATCGGCGGCGCCGCGCAGAAGCGCCTCGCGAACGGCGGCGTGCTGCACCACGCCACCCTCAGCTACGACATGGACGGCGACGTCATGACCGAGGTGCTGCGCATCGGCCGCGAGAAGCTCAGCGACAAGGGCACGACCTCGGCCGCGAAGCGCGTCGATCCGCTGCGCCGCCAGACGGGGCTGCCGCGCGAGGCCATCATCGCCAAGCTCGAGGAGACCTTCACGAACCTCTACGGCGCCGTCCCCGGCCACATCAGCGACGACGAATACGCCGAGGCCGAGGCTCTCGTGGAGTCCAAGTTCGCGACGGACGCATGGCTTCGCCGGGTTCCCTGATCGGGCAGACGGATGCTGCGCTCCCCGGCTCCGTCGAGATCCACCACGGCGACAACCTCGAGGTGATCCGGCGGCTGCCGGACGCCGCGTTCACGCTCATCTACCTCGACCCGCCCTTCAACACCGGCCGCCCGCAGGAGCGCTCGATCGAGACCGCGAGGTCGCGGCATCCGTCGCCCTCTCCTCCCGAACCTTCCGCGAAACTCCAACCGGGCGCCGAGACGGCAGTCCCGGACGGATGTCTCGGCGCTCCATTGAAGTCTCGCGAGGAAATGGGTGCGGGAGAAGCGATCGTGCGGCGCGGGTTCCACGGGCGCGAGTACGAGCGGATCCGGGGCGACCTGCGCGCGTACGACGACACCTTCGACGACTACTGGGGGTTCCTCGAGCCGCGGCTGCTCGAGGCGTGGCGGCTGCTCGCCGACGACGGCACCCTCTACCTCCACCTCGACTACCGCGAGGCGCACTACGCCAAGGTGCTCATGGACGCGCTCGTCGGGCGCGAGCGATTCCTCAACGAGCTCATCTGGGCGTACGACTACGGCGCGAAGACGCGCAAGCGCTGGCCCACGAAGCACGACACGATCCTGGTGTACGTCAAGGATCCGAAGGCGTACTGGTTCGACTCGGACGCCGTCGACCGCGAGCCGTACATGGCGCCCGGGCTCGTCACCCCTGAGAAGGCCGAGCGCGGCAAGCTCCCCACCGACGTCTGGTGGCACACGATCGTGCCGACGACCGGCCGCGAGAAGACCGGCTACCCGACGCAGAAGCCCGAGGGCATCCTCCGGCGCATCGTGCAGGCCTCGTCGCGGCCCGGCGACCGGGTGCTCGACTTCTTCGCGGGCAGCGGCACGACCGGCGCGGTCGCCTCGGCGCTCGGCCGCAACGCCGTGCTGGTCGACCACAACCCCGCCGCGATCACCGTGATGCGAGAACGGATGCCGCACGCCCGCGTCCTGCCCGACGTCTGACCGCCTGGATCCGCGAAAGTGTATTCCTCCGCAGGCCGCTGCGCCGCGGGGGAGCGGGAATATACCCTTTCGCGGTTCCGACGGCGAGGCCCCCGCGGCGCCGGGCCGCAGCATCCGTCATCGCCATAGGCTGGGGGTCATGCGCTTCGGAACCTTCATCCCCCAGGGCTGGCGATTCGATCTCGTCGGCATCGAGCCTTCAGAGCACTGGGCGGTGATGAAGGGTCTCGCACAGCGTGCCGACGCGGGTCCGTGGGAATCGCTGTGGGTCTACGACCACTTCCACACCACCCCGGTGCCGAGCGAAGAGGCGACCCACGAGGCGTGGACGCTGATGGCCGCCTTCGCGGCCTCGACCGACCGCATCCGTCTCGGCCAGATGTGCACCTGCATGGGGTACCGCAACCCCGCCTACCTCGCCAAGGTCGCCGCGACCGTCGACATCGTCTCGGGCGGACGCACCGAGATGGGCATCGGCGGAGGCTGGTACGAGCACGAGTGGGAGGCGTACGGCTACGGCTTCCCGCCGGTTCCCGAGCGCCTCCGGATGCTGCGAGAGGGCGTGGACATCATGCAGCAGGCGTGGACGACGGGTCGTGCCACGCTCGACGGCACGCACTACCAGGTCGACGGTGCGATCGTGCAGCCGCTTCCCCTGCAGGACGGCGGAATCCCGCTGTGGATCGCCGGCGGCGGCGAGAAGGTGACGCTCAAGATCGCGGCCAAGTACGCCACGTACACGAACTACACCGGCTCGCTCGACGACATCGACCGCAAGAGCGCGATCCTCCGCGACCACTGCGACGCGCTCGGCCGCGACTTCTCCGAGATCACGCGCACGTCGAACTTCAACACGATCGTCGGCGCGACCGAGACCGAGGCGCGCGACCGCCTCGCCGTCGTCAAGGAGCGCCTGGTGCCGCACCTCGGGCAGGAGCGCGCCGACCACATCGAGCACGACTACCTGACCTCGCCCGCCTTCGGCGCGGTGGAACAGGTCGCCGAGCGGCTCGCGGAGCGGGAGCGCCACGGGATCGGCTACGCGATCCACTACTTCCCCGAGGCGGCCTACGACCTGTCGGGCGTGGAGCTGTTCGAGCGCGAGGTCGTCGCCGCGCTCAGCTGACGCGTCGCGGGTTCCTCCCGCGGAGCCGGCGCACGACCCGCCGTCGGGTCTCACACCAGCGCGCGGGCACTCGCGTAGCCGTCAGGTACGACGTCGGGGACGGATGCTGCGCCCCCGAACACGCGTGTGACACCCGGCGAGTCCGCCCACCGCCGCCACCCCGGCTCGTCGTCGCGCACGAATGCCACCGCGGCGCCGTGCATCGCAGCGGCGAGGTCCTTCGGCGGGGCGTCGCCGGCGATCGCCGCGACGTGCGGCTCATCGAGCCGGTCGAACCAGAACGGCACGTCCAGGCAGTGCAGCGACCAGCGCCGAGTCGGCGAGGGCCACGAGAACCGGTAGACCCACGTCGGCGCCGCGCCGCGTGCCTCAGCGACCTTCACCACGGTGGAGCGGAAGACCGTGTCGGTGGCGAACCGGCCCAGGACCGCCGCCGTGCCGAGCCGGCGCTGTGCGCGGTTGCCGGCGAGCCACGCGCGCCGGCGCTCGCGCGGCACGTGGAGTCGCGCCAGCGCGAAGCTCGCCGGCACGAACCGCAGGGCGCCGCGTGCGGAGTCGGTGACCATCGTGAACTCGTCGTCGGTCGCGCCGAGCAGCAGGGGCTTGCCGGAACCCACACCGTCGCGCAGCGCCGCGATGGTGGGCTGCGTGATCAGGTCGCCGTCGATCGCCGGGCCCAGCGAGAGCCCGTCGCCGAGCACCGCGCGCACACCTGCGAGCCGGTCGCGAGACGCAGGGGTCGCTGCCTTCCGCTGCTGGTCGCGGATCGCCTCCTCGGGCAGGGATGCGAACCCCTCGCGGGTCGGCGCGACGCCGAGGAGCTGCGCGAGTCGTGCCGAGAGGGCGCGCGACCTGTCGACCGGGACGTCGGCGAGGGCGGCAGAGAGCGCCCACG
The DNA here is from genome assembly GCF_042793475.1 of Microbacterium sp. NPDC056569. Classification (NCBI taxonomy): domain Bacteria; kingdom Bacillati; phylum Actinomycetota; class Actinomycetes; order Micrococcales; family Microbacteriaceae; genus Microbacterium; species Microbacterium sp. NPDC056569. The sequence continues at coordinate 191,240 of NZ_JBHTUV010000006.1, forward strand.
CCGAATGGAAGAGGTGCTGGGCCGCGGGCATGGCCAGGAGGCGCAGCGCCGCGCCGCCGCCCGCGGACTGCCCGGCGATCGTGACGCGGGCGGGGTCGCCGCCGAACGCGGCGATGTTCGCCTGCACCCACTCCAGTGCGGCGAGCCAGTCCCGCACCCCGCGGTTGGACGGCGCGCCCTCGATGTGTCCGAAGCCGTCGAACCCGAGGCGGTAGGAGATGGTCACCGTGACGACGCCGTCGCGATTGAAGGTCTGACCGTCGTACCAGGGGCTGGCCGGCGACCCCGAGACGTAGCCGCCGCCGTGGATCCAGACGAGCACCGGGAGCGCGGCATCCGCGTCTCCGGGAACCGGAGTGAAGACGTTCACGTTGAGCGTCGACTCGCCGGGGACCGACGGCTCGGGGATCAAGGTGATCCCGGCGTCGCCCCGTTGTGCCGTCGCCCCGAACGCGAGCGCATCGCGCACCCCGTCCCACGGCTCGACGGGCACGGGGGCGGCGAACCGGAGATCGCCGACCGGAGCCTTCGCGAACGGGATGCCGAGGAACGCGGCGGATCCGCCGGCTCCTGGTTCGCCACGCCAGAAGCCCCGGACTCGCCCGGCGGTGGTCTGGGCCTCGGCGTAGAGCGTGGTGGCCGTCATCGCTTCTCCGGGATGAGCAGCTCGAACAGGGCGCCCACCGTGGCGGCCATGTCGACGTCGGGCTCCAGCATCCATTGCAGCTGCATGCCGTCGGCGACTGCCTGGAAGATGCGCGCCAGGGTGTCGGCGTCGACGCGGTCGGTGATCGCGCCGGCGTCCTGCTGGGCGGCGATCGTCGCCGCGAAGAAGCCCCGCAGGCTCTCGCCTCGCGAGAGGAAGAACTGGTGTGCCGGATGCTCCGGATCGGCCGCGTCGACCGACAGCCGGGCGAACAGGTTCACGAGCCCGGGGACGTCGGCGTTGTGACGGATCACCCCGAGGTAGCCGTCCCGCACGTCGGGGAGTTCGCCGCCGGCCGCAGGCCGCAGTCCGTGCTGGAGGTCGCCGTCGAGGCCCTGGCCGACGGAGTCCAGCTCATCGCGCTTGCGGAGGATCTCGGTGAAGAGCTCCTCCTTGCTGTCGAAGTAGTGGAGGAGTCCGGCCTGGCTGAGCCCGACGGCGTCCGCCAGCTCCTTCACCGATGCGCCGCGATAGCCCTCGCGGGCGATCACGTCGAGCGCGCGCGTGAGGATCTCCTCGCGCTTCGCGACGCCCTTCGCGTAGGAGCCCCGTCGCCCCGTGCCGCTCTCAGTCATAGAAGAAGTAAAGCCGAACAATGCTTGATTTTTCAAAACCAAATATCGTAAGGTTTTCGCGAGCGTGCTCATAGCGGAGCGCTCGTCACACTCAACATGTAAGGAACTCCATGAGCATCCCCGATGTCGCGGACCTCACCCTCGAAGAGAAGGCGTCGCTCACCAGCGGCGTGAGCTTCTGGCACACCAAGCCCGTCGAGCGAGTGGGCGTGCCCGCGGTCATGGTGACCGACGGCCCGCACGGCCTGCGCAAGCAGCGCGAGGGCGGCGACCACCTCGGGATCGGCGACAGCGTGCCGGCCACCTGCTTTCCGCCCGCGGTCGGGCTCGGCTCGTCGTGGGACGTCGACCTCGTCCGTCGCGTGGGCGAGGCACTCGGCACCGAGACCTCGATCGAGAACGTCGCGGTGCTGCTCGGCCCCGGCATCAACATCAAGCGCTCGCCGCTGTGCGGCCGCAACTTCGAGTACCTCTCCGAGGACCCGATCGTCTCCGGCGTGCTCGGCGCGGCGATCGTGCAGGGCATCCAGTCGAAGGGCGTCGGCACGTCCCTCAAGCACTTCGCCGCCAACAACCAGGAGAACGACCGCATGCGGTCGTCGTCGGACGTCGACCCGCGCCCGCTGCGTGAGATCTACTTGCGCGGCTTCCAGCGCGTCGTCGAGGACGCTCAGCCCTGGACCGTCATGTGCTCCTACAACCGCATCAACGGTGTGTACGCGTCGGAGGACCCGTGGCTCCTGACCCGGGTGCTGCGCGACGAGTGGGGCTTCGAGGGTCTCGTCGTCTCCGACTGGGGCGCCGTGAACGAGCGCGTGCCGGGCCTCGCCGCGGGCATGGACCTCGAGATGCCGTCCTCGAACGGCGTCACCGACGCGCAGATCGTCGCCGCCGTGCAGGACGGCTCGCTCGACGAGTCGGTCGTGGATGTCGCTGCCGGCCGCGTGCTGGATCTCGTGCGCAAGGCGACCGCCGGTGCGGGAGCAGTCGCGGGCCCGCTCGACGTCGACGCGCACCACGCCCTCGCCCGTGAGGCCGCCGGCCGCTCGATCGTGCTGCTCAAGAACGACGGCGCCGTGCTGCCGCTGGCGAAGGACGCGAAGATCGCCGTCATCGGCGAATTCGCCGAGAAGCCTCGCTACCAGGGCGCCGGCTCCTCGATGATCAACCCGACGCGGGTCGACACCGCGCTCGACGAGATCCGCTCGCTCGCGACCGGCGACGTCGCGTACGCGCAGGGCTTCAGCAACGCGCTCGAGGTCTCCGACGACGAGGCCTCGGCCCTTCGCGACGAGGCCGTGGGCGCAGCATCCGTCGCCGACGTCGCCGTGTTGTTCCTCGGCCTGCCCGCGCGTCTCGAGTCGGAGGGCTACGACCGCGACGACATCGACCTGCCCCCGGCGCAGCTCGCACTCGTCGACGCGGTGCGCGCTGCGAACCAGAACACCGTCGTGGTGCTCTCGAACGGCGGCGTCGTGGCGCTGCCCTTCGCCGAGCATGTGCCCGCGATCCTCGAGACCTGGCTGCTGGGTCAGGCCGGTGGCGGCGGAACGGCCGACGTGCTGTTCGGCGAGGTCAACCCGTCGGCCAAGCTCACCGAGACGATCCCGGTGCGCCTCGAGGACACCCCCGCGTTCCTCGACTTCCCGGGCGAGTTCTCGCACACGCGCTACGGCGAGGGTCTGTTCGTCGGCTACCGCTGGTACGACGCGCGCCGCCTCGAGGTCGTGTTCCCGTTCGGCCACGGCCTGTCGTACACGACGTTCTCGTACACGGATGCTGCGGCTCAGGTCGACGCCGACGGCGACGTCGAGGTGACCGTCGCCGTCACCAACACCGGCGACCGCGCGGGACGCGAGGTCGTGCAGGTCTACACGTCGCTGGCCGGATCGTCGGTGCAGTGCGCGCCGCGTGAGCTGAAGGCGTTCGCGTCGGTCGCGCTGGAGCCGGGTGAGAGCCAGGTCGTGACGCTGACGGTCCGCCGCCAGGATCTCGCGTACTGGGACATCCGCGCCGACCGCTGGGTCGTCGAGGGTGGCGAGTACACGATCGACGTCGCCGCGTCGAGCCGCGACATCCGTTCCTCCGCCGCCGTCGCCGTCGAGGGCGACGTGCTCACGCTGCCGCTGTCGCGCACGTCATCGATGGGGGAGGTGCTGAGCCACCCGGTCGCCGGCCCCGTCGTGCAGGCCGCGATCGCGCAGATGATGGGCGGCCTCGGCGACAGCGCGGCGTCGATCATGCCTGAGGGCGTCGACATGTCCAAGATGATGGAGTCGTTCCCCATCGGCCGCATCGGAATGATGGGCGCCCTCGCGGGCGACGGCGCCGCAGCCGGCCCCGAGATGATCGACGGCCTGCTCGCCATGGCGAACGCCGGCGGCGCGCCGCAGCAGTAGGGCTCTCACGGCTCCGTCGGGTTGGCATGTGTCGATTTCGTCATTGAACTTCCGGCTCACACGGGTCCTTGGCCCGTGTGAGTCGGAAGTTCATTGAGGTTTCGGTGCCCGGGGCTGTGTGAGCCGGAAGTTCATTGAGGTTTCGGTGCCCGGGGCTGTGTGAGCCGGAAGTTCATTGAGGTTTCGGTGCCCGGGGCTGTGTGAGTCGGAAGTTCATTGAGGTTTTGGAGACACGCCTCCCTGGGGGACACATCGGCACGACGCACGGATGCCTCGGCACCTGGCCCTCGCGGGCGCGGAGCCGAGGCATCCCCGTCTGTCAGCTGTGGAGGAACGCCAGGAGCGCCTCGTTCACCTCGGCGCCGTGCGTCCAGAGGAGGCCGTGCGGCGCGCCCTCGAGCTCGACGTAGGTCGCGTCCGGCAGGAGGTCCTTGAACCGGCGGGCCGTGACGTCGATCGGCAGGATGTTGTCGGCGGTGCCGTGCAGGATGAGCGCGGGCACGTCGATCGCGGGGATGTCGGCGCGGAAGTCCGTCGGCCAGGTCAGCGGCGCCGCGGCCAGCGCCGTGTTGCCGGCATACGTCGCGACCTGGATGCTCGCGTCGAGCGCCTCCTGCGAGATGCGGGAGCCGAGCGTGTCGTCGAGGTTGTAGAAGTCCTTGTAGAACCCGGCGATGAACGCGTACCGGTCCTCGCGCACCGACTGCGCGATGCCGTCGAAGAAGTCCTGCGGGCCGGCGCCCTCGGGGTTGTCGTCGGTCTTGAGCAGATACGGCTCGAGCGACCCGAGGAACGCCGCCTTCGCCACGCGGCCGCTGCCGTAGCGCGACAGGTAGCGCGCGATCTCGCCCGTGCCCATCGAGAAGCCCACGAGCACGGCGTCGTGGAGGTCGAGGTCCTCGATCAGGGCGTGCAGGTCGCCGGCGAACGTGTCGTAGTCGTACCCCGAGCCGACCTTGCTCGACTGCCCGAATCCGCGGCGGTCATACGCGATCACCCGGTAGCCCGCATCCAGCAGCGCCGCCTGCTGCTTGCCCCACGACTCGCCGTTCAGGGGGAAGCCGTGGATCAGCACCACGGGCTGCGCGTCGGACGGCCCCTGGTCCGTGTAGTAGAGGTCGATGTCGACCGAGTTCTCGGTCCCGACGGTGATGTACGCCACGATCGCTCCTTCCGGACCGCGAACGGATGCCGCGGCCCTTCGTCCGACGCTAGGCCGCAGCATCCGTCATCGCCAGCATCTTGCCCTCGCGCGTCACGGACGTTCACGCGGCGTTCAGCCGTGGAATCGCGAAAGGGTGGTTCTCCGCAAGTCCGGCGTGCGGAAACCTGCCCTTTCGCGATTCTGGCGGGGGTCAGTCGCGCGCGGCCCCGGCCGACGGCGTCACGGTGAAGATCGTGGGGGCGGCGAAGCCGGCGGCCGCGAAGGCGGCGGTGGCGGCATCCGTCACCGCGTCGACGAGATCGTGTGCGACCAGTGCGATCGCGGCGCCGCCGAAGCCGCCGCCGGTCATACGGGCGCCCACGGCGCCGGCCGCGAGTGCCGCCTCGACCGCGGTGTCGAGCTCGGGCACCGAGATCTCGAAGTCGTCGCGCATCGACGCGTGCGAGGCGACGAGGAGGTCGCCGATCGCGGTCGGCCCCTGCTCGCGGAGCGTCCGCACCGTGTCGAGCACGCGCTGGTTCTCGGTGACGACGTGGCGCACGCGGCGGAAGGTGACCTCGTCCACGAGCTCCGCGAGGCGCGGGAGGTCGTCGACGCTCACGTCGCGGAGCGCGGGCACGCCGAGCGCCGCGGCACCCCGCTCGCACGCGGCCCGGCGCTCGCCGTAGCCGCCGGTCGCGTGGGAGTGCTTCACGCCGGTGTCGATGACGACGAGCTCGAGGCCCGCTTCCGCGAAGCCGAGGTCGATGACCTGCGCGTCGAGGGAGCGGCAGTCCAGGAAGATGGCGGCGTCGGCGCGGCCGAGCAGCGACGCCATCTGGTCCATGATCCCGGTCGGTGCGCCGACGGCCTCGTTCTCGGCGCGACGGCCGACCTTCGCGAGTGCGACGCGGTCGAGGTCGATGCCCCACGTGTCGGCGAGGGCGACGGCGGTCGCGCCCTCGATCGCGGCCGACGACGACAGGCCCGCACCCACCGGCACGTCGGACGCGAACGCGAGGTCGACGCCGGTGACGGTGGAGGGATCGGTTCCGGATGCTGCGAGCAGCGCCCACGCGACGCCCAGGGGGTAGCGGGCCCACTCGGGGACATCGTCGCGCTGCGCGGGGAAGAGCGCGTCGAGCTCGTCGAGCGCGACCTCGACGGTCGCGTCGTCGAACGTCGAGGCGACGCGCACGCGGAAGACGCCGTCGGCGCGCGGGGCGAGGGCGACGTGGGTGCGGTGCTGGATGGCGAACGGCAGCACGAAGCCGTCGTTGTAGTCCGTGTGCTCGCCGATCAGGTTCACGCGTCCGGGCGCCGACCACGTGCCGACCGGATCTGCGCCGAAGCGGGCGGCGAACAGGGCCCGGGCGATGGCGGCGGTGCGGATGTCGGTGGCGGTCACAGGGTCTCCTCGGGGATGGATGCGACGGCGTCGCGCAGCTTCGCCGCGGCCGTCTCGGGCGGGATGTCGCCGATCCAGGCACCCATGGCGGCCTCGGATCCGGCGAGGAACTTGAGCTTGTCGGCCGCGCGGCGCGGCGACGTGAGCTGCAGGTGCAGGCGCGCGGTGTCGCGGCCGCGGTGCACCGGCGCCTGGTGCCAGGCGGCGATGTAGGGAGTGGGGGAGTCGTAGAGCGCGTCGACGCCGCGGAGCAGCCGCAGGTAGAGCGGTGCCAGCTCGTCGCGCTCGGCGTTCGTCGTCTCGGCGAAGTCCGCGACGTGGCGGTGCGGGAGCAGGTGGATCTCGATCGGCCAGCGCGCCGCGAAGGGCACGAACGCGGTCCAGTGCTCGCCTTCGAGGATCACGCGCTCGCCGGCGCGCTCGAACTCGAGGATGCGGGCGAACAGGTCGGGACCCTCGCGGTCGATCGACGCGAGCAGGCTCGTCGTGCGCGGCGTGAGGTACGGGTACGCGTAGATCTGGCCGTGCGGGTGGGGCAGCGTCACGCCGATCGCCTCGCCGCGGTTCTCGAACGGGAAGACCTGCTCGACGCCGGGCAGCGCCGACAGCGCGGCGGTGCGGTCGGCCCACGCCTCGATCACGGTGCGGGCTCGGGTGGCCGAGAGCGTGCCGAACGAGCCGGAGTGCTCCGGGCTGAAGCACACGACCTCGCAGCGGCCCACGCTCGTGCGGGTGCGGCCGAGGCCGGGGGCGACGAGGTCGTCGAGGTCGCGGGGAGCGTCGACACCGGCGGGGGCGTCGCCGTGTGCGATGGAGAGCGCGGGGCCGAACGACGGCGACTTGTTCTCGAAGACGGCCACGTCGTACAGCGACGGGATCTCCGACGGATTCGTCGGCGCCTGCGGTGCGAGCGGGTCGAGGTGCGCCGGAGGCAGGAAGGCCCGGTTCTGGCGTGCCGCGGCGATCGACACCCAGTCGCCGGTCAGCACGTCGCGGCGCATGGTCGCTGTCTCAGGCCTGGGTGCGAGCTCGCGTGCGTCGACCGCGCGGTCGGGACCGAGCGTCGTCTCAGGGTCGTCGTAGTAGATCAGCTCGCGCCCGTCCGCGAGGCGGGTCGGGCGCTTGACGACGCCGGCGCCGAGGATCTCGGCGGGCAGGTCGCGGGCGGACACCACGGTGTCGTCCTGAGGCGTGTTCACGTCAACACGGTAGCAAGTCGGCTATGTTATCGTCAACACGGATGCTGCATCCCGATGCGACGTCGACGGCATCCGGCGGATCGGGGTGAGGCATGACAGCCAGGCGCGTGTCGATGGCGGACGTCGCGGAGCGCGCGGGCGTATCAGGTCAGACCGTGTCGCGCGTCGTGAACGCGAGCCCCCGCGTCGACCCCGACACCCGCGCGCGCGTCGAGGCGGCGATGAGCGAGCTCGGCTACCGTCCGCATCGCGCGGCCCGGGCCCTGCGCACCGGCCGCACGCAGACCGTCGGACTCGTCGTGTCGACGCTCGCCTCGGTGGGCAACTCCCGCATGCTGCAGGCGGTGGCGGATGCCGCAGCCACCCGCGGCTACGCGCTCACGGTCGTGACGCTCGGCGCCGCCGGCGACGTCGCTGCGGCCTTCGAGCGGCTCGCCGAGCAGGGCGTGGACGGGGCCATCGTGCTGAACGAGGCGACCGAGCGGGTGCGGGAGACGGATGTGCGTGCCGCCGGCCTGCGGCTCGTCGTCGTCGACTCGCCCCGCGACGAGCGGTTCGGGGTGGTCGAGACGGATCACGCCGGAGGCGCGAGGACGGCGGCGGAGCACCTGCTGGCACTCGGCCACACCACCGTGCATCACCTCGCCGGGCCCGAAGGATCTTTCGCCGCTGGCGAGCGCGAACGCGGCTGGCGCGAAGCGCTGACGGCGGCCCAGGCGCCGGTGCCGGCCGTGGTGCGCGGAGACTGGACATCAGCGTCCGGCTTCGCCGCAGCATCCGTCCTTCTCGATGCCGGCGCGACCGCCGTGTTCGCCGCCAACGACCAGATGGCACTGGGCGCGCTGCGCGCCGTCGCCGAATCGGGCCGCTCGGTGCCGGCAGACGTGAGCGTGGTCGGCTTCGACGACGTCGCGGACGCCGCCGACTACCGCCCGCCGCTCACGACGGTGCACCAGGACTTCGACGCCCTCGGCGCCCGTGCGGTGGCCGCGCTCATCGACGGCATCGAGGCCGGCGCGCCCGCGGCGTTCGAGACGGTGCAGACCCGTCTCGTCGTGCGTGAGAGCACCGCGCCCGCTCCGCCCTCCGGTCGTTGAGCGAGCGAAGCGAGACGAAACGCCCCGGACCCGGCGCAGAACGCGGGTTCGAGGCGTGTCGTCTTCGGGCGCCGCAGCGCCCTCCGCTCACCGAGAGGAGCCTGCGGCCTTGCGGGCCTCCCAGCCGGTGCGGACCATCTCGTCGACGGTGTAGCGGTTCTTCCAGTCGAGATCGCGGGCGGCGAGCTCGCCCGTGGCGACGATGCGGTCGGGGTCGCCCGGCCGGCGGGGTGCGATCTCGGGCGTGAAGTCGATGCCCGTGACGCGGGCCATCGCGTCCATGATCTGGCGGACGCTCAGCCCGTTCTGCGAGCCGAGGTTGTACGCGGGCTCGATCGGGCGGTTCGCGAGCAGGCGCTGTGCGGCCGCCACGTGCGCCGCGGCGATGTCGGCGACGTGCACGTAGTCGCGCACGTTGGTCCCGTCGGGGGTGTCATAGTCGTCGCCGTTGATGCGGGGCGTGTTTCCCGCGAGCAGCGCCTCGAACACGAGCGGGAAGAGGTTGTGCGGGCTGCTGTCGTAGACCGACGGGTCGCCCGAGCCCACGACGTTGAAGTAGCGCAGCGCGGTGTAGCGGAGGGCGTGCTCCGACGCGGCCGTCGCGATCGCCTGGTCCCGGATGAGCCACTCGCCGATGAGCTTCGACTCGCCGTAGGGCGAGGCGGGGCGCTTGGGCAGGTCCTCGGTGACGAGCGGCACGTCGGGGGTGCCGTAGACGGCGGCCGACGACGAGAACACGAGGTTCGCGACACCCGCCGCCTGCATCGCGGCGAGGAGCACGCGCGTGCCCTCGACGTTCTGCGCGTAGGTGTGCAGCGGGCGCTGCACCGAGACCCCGGCGTACTTGAAGCCGGCGAGGTGGATGACGCCCACGACCTGGTGCTCGCGGAGGGTGCGCTCGACGAGGTCGGCGTCGAGGATCGAGCCCTGCACGAACGGCACGCCCTCGGGCACGAACGACCGGTGCCCGCTCGAGACGTCGTCGATGACGACGGAGGTCAGGCCCGCGTCTGCGAGCGCACGGACGATGTGGGCGCCGATGTAGCCGGCGCCTCCAGTCACGAGCCAGGACATGTCACTCCGGATTCAGGTGGGGGCGGATGCGCCGAGCGGCGCCGCATCCATTCTGCCCGGTCTGCGCACGCGGCTCAGGCGCGCGCCGCCCAGCGTGCCGCGCGCTGGAGCAGCGCGACGTGTCCCGGTGCGTCGTACGAGCGCTCGTCGTGTCCGAGCGAGCACACGACCGCACGTGTCGGCTGCTCCCGCACCCACACGGCCGGGTGCTCGTCGTCGTCGACGTCGTGCACCGCGAGCACGCGTGCGCGGTCGTCGACCACGAGGTCGCTGTAGCGCTCGTCGAAGACGTCGAGGTGCGGCATCCGTTCGCTCACGGGATGGTCGCCGTCGACGACCCGCACCCGGGCGTGGCCGATCGGCGGGTGCCATGAGACTCCGGGCCGCCATTCGCCTCCGATGGCCTCACGCCAGGCGGGGTGGTCGCGCAGGCTCGAGAGCGCGGCGTGGACGGCGACGAGCCCGATGCCGCGGGCGATCGCGGTGCGCAGGCCGGCGTCGGCGGCGGGGTCCGCGCGGTGACCGAGCTCGGTCGCGCCCTCGCGCCACGGGTCGCCGGCGTTCACCACGAGCAGGTCGAACCCGTCGAGATGCGCGAGAGCGTGGTCGACGTCGTCGTCGACCGTGACCTCCCAGCCGTCGGCGCGCAGCGCGTCGGCGATGCGGGCGGAGGTGGCGGGGAACGGATGCCACGGGTCGGCGTATCTGCCCGTGCCGGTGGCGATCACCGCGCGGGGCGGGGTGGACTCGGCTTCCGGTCGCTCCATGGATACCATGATCTGCAGGATAACGCTTTCCCGCTCGGCTTCGGGTCGGAAACGACAAGACCGCGCATGCCCGAGGAGAATGACGCCATGGCCCACACCGTCGTGATCGCCCCCGATTCGTTCAAGGGGACGATCGGCGCGGCGGCCGCCGCCGAGGCGCTCGCCGCCGGGTGGCGCCGCGAGCTTCCCGCGAGCGAGATCCGCCTGATGCCGATGGCCGACGGCGGTGAGGGCACCGTGGACGCGTTCGCGGCCGCGGTGCCGGGCGCGCGGCGCATGCCGGTGACCGTGACCGGCCCCGAGGACGAGCCCGTCGGGGCGTCCTGGGTCCTGCTGCCGCCGACACCCGACGCACCGCGCGGGACCGCCGTCGTCGAACTCGCGAACACGAGTGGCATCGAGCTGCTCGGCACCCCGCCGCGCCTGCGCGCCTTCGACGCCCACACCCGCGGCTTCGGCGAGGCGATCGCCGCCGCCCTCGGGCACGGAGTGTCACGCCTGGTGCTCGGCATCGGCTCGAGCTCGTCGACAGACGGCGGCACCGGCATGCTCACCGCCCTCGGAGCGCGATTCACGGATGCCGCGGGCCGGCCCGTTGCGGCCGGCGCACGCGGTCTCGGCCCGGTGGCCGCGGCCGACCTGTCCGGGCTCGCGCCGCTTCCGCCCGGCGGTGTGACGGTGCTCAGCGATGTGACGAATCCCCTGCTCGGCCCGCGCGGAGCCGCCGCGGTGTTCGGCCCGCAGAAGGGTGCCCTGCCGGACGACATCGCGGTGCTGGACGCCGGTCTCGCGCGGCTGGCCGGGCTGGTCGACGCCGATCCCGACGCCCCGGGGGCGGGCGCCGCCGGCGGCACCGGGTTCGGGCTGCTCGCGTGGGGCGCGCAGCTGGTGCCCGGCTCGGCGGCGGTCGCGGAGCTCGTGGGTCTCGACGCGGCGGTGGCGGCAGCATCCGTCGTCGTCACGGGCGAGGGCTCGTACGACGGTCAGTCCGCGGCGGGCAAGGTGCCCGCTCATGTCGGCGCCGTGGCGGGGGCATCGGGCGTGCCGGTGGCGCTCGTCGCGGGCCGCATCGCGGCGGACGCCGACACCTCCGGCTTCGCCGCCACGGCCTCGCTCACCGAGCTCGCGGGCTCGGGCCAGGCCGCGATGGCCGAGACCGCGCGGTGGCTCGAGGAGGCCGGCGCGCGGCTCGCCCGCGCGCTCGAGGCCCGCTGACGGCCCCCTCGCCGACGGCAGCCGCCGCCGACGGTGAATCGTTCGTTCGCCACAGATGTACGCGACACCCGCATGCGGGCGTACATCCGTGGCGCACGAACGCGGGTCGTCGGGCCGTCAGCGGCCCGTGTGGAGCACGCCGTTGCGGCGGTGCGGCAGGCGCGCCAGGGACTCGTCGCGCAGCACCTCGGGCAGCAGCGACTCGGGGGCGTCCTGGAACACGACGGGCCGCAGGAAGCGGCGGATCGCGGTCGCTCCGACTGAGGTGTGCAGCGACGTCGTCGCGGGCCACGGACCGCCGTGGTGCTGCGACCACGTCACCGCGACGCCGGTCGGCCAGCCGGCGAAGAGCACGCGTCCGGCCTTGCGGGTGAGCACCTCGAGCACGTCTGCGACATCGTCGCCGGACTCGGAGTGCAGCGTCGCGGTGAGCGAGCCCGGCACGGCCTCGAGGGCGGCGTGCAGCTCCTCGTCGGAGGAGTAGCGCACGAGGAGCGTGACGGGCCCGAAGCATTCCTCGAGCAGGGTCTCGGGGCGCGCGGCGACGGCCGCGGCATCCGCCGACAGCACGACCGGCTGCGCCGACCCGGCCTCGGCAGGAAGGCCGTGGGCGACCACCGACACCGACGGGTCGGCCTCGAGGTGCTCGATGCCCGACGGGAAGGCCGCGGTGATGCGGTCGGTGAGCAGCGGGCCGCCGGCGGCACCGGCCGCGAAGCCGGCGACGAGGTGCTCGAAGCCGGCGCCCTCGGGCACGAACACGACGCCGGGCTTGGTGCAGAACTGGCCCACGCCGAGCGTGAACGATCCGACGAGGCCCTGCGCGAGCGCCTCGCCGCGGGCTGCGACGGCGGCCGGGGTGATGACGACGGGGTTCACCGAGCCGAGCTCGCCGTAGAAGGGGATCGGGTCGGGGCGGCCGGAGGCCAGGTCGAACAGCGCGCGCCCCCCGCCGAGCGAGCCGGTGAAGCCCGCGGCCTGGATGGACGGATGCTGCACCAGCGCGTTGCCCGCCTCGCGACCTTCGACGAGGGCGAGGGAGCCCTCGGGCGCGCCGGCCTCGACGAGCGCCGCGGCGACGATGGCGGCGGTGCGCTCCGACAGGCGCGGGTGGCCCGAGTGCGCCTTCACGATGACGGGGTTGCCGGCCGCGAGGGCCGACGCGGTGTCGCCGCCGGCGACCGAGAACGCGAACGGGAAGTTCGACGCGGAGAAGACCGCGACCGGGCCCACGCCGGTGAGCATGCGGCGCAGCTCGGGGCGGGGAGGGGTCGCCGTCGGGTCGGCGTCGTCGACGGTGAGCTCGAGGTACGAGCCCTCCTCGACGACGGTCGCGAACAGGCGCAGCTGGCCGGTCGTGCGTCCGACCTCGCCGCGCAGGCGCGTCTCGCCGAGGCGGGTCTCCTCGTCGGCGATCGCGACGAGCTCGTCGATGTGCGCATCGAGCGCGTCGGCGGCCGCGCGGAGCCACGACGCGCGGGTCGCAGCATCCGTCGCCCGCCAGATCGGCGCTGCCGCGGCAGCGGCCTGCGCGAGGGCGTCGAGTTCGGTCGTGGTCGTCGTGGTCGTGGTCGTGGTCGTGGTCGTGGTCATGGGTGATCCTTCGAGCCGGAGCGAATACCGCTCACCTGTCACAACCTGCTGGTCGGCGCAGCATTTCGTGACAGGTGAGCAGGGATGGCGGGGTCATGAGGGCGAGGTCAGGAGAAGCGGATGCCGAGGCCGACGTGTGCGACCTCGGTCAGGGTGCCGTCGGCGATGCGGACGGGCGACGGGTCGCGCAGCGCACCGAGTGCGCCGAAGCCCGCGTCCTCGACGTCTTCGACGAGAGGCTCGGGCACGCCCGGCACGGAGCGCAGGCAGAGGGCGAGCTGGCCGGACAGCTCGGGCAACAGGTGCGGGTGCACGGCCGCCCCGTAGGCGCCGGCGATGCCCGTGATGCCGAGGAACGGCGTGATCCCGCCGACGCGCACGATGTTCGGCTGCACGATCTGGGCGGCACCGGTACGCAGGAAGTCGTCGAACCGGTAGACGTTGTGGAGGTTCTCGCCGACGGCGATCGGGATGCCGCTCGACGACGCCAGGCGCTTCGACAGCTCGTAGTGGCCGTACAGGTCGTCGGCGCGAAGCGGCTCCTCGATCCACGCGGGCGAGACCTCGGCGAGCACCTCGAGGTTCCGGGTCGCACGGTCGAGTTCCCACCGCTGGTTCGCGTCGATCATGAGCCGGCGGTCTGGGCCGAGCACGTCGCGCACCGCCTTCATGCGCTCGAGGTCCTCGGCGACGTCGGGCTTGCCGACCTTCACCTTCACCGCGTCGAAGCCGGCGTCGACCCAGCGTCGCACCTGGGCGACGAGCTCGTCGAGCGGGTAGTGCAGGTTCACCCCCGACCCGTAGGCCTGCACCGCGGGGCGCTGCGGGCCGAGCCACTGCGCCACCGACCGATCGTCGGCGCGCGCCGCGGCATCCCAGAGCGCGAGATCGAGCCCGGCCATCGCGATCGTCGTGATCCCGCCGCCGCCGGCCTCGTGCAGGTGCTGCCAGAGCGGCAGCCACTCCTCGCCCGGCTCGGCCGAGCGCCCGATGGCCCACGCGGCGATGTCGTGCGCGAGCAGCGCATGGACGGCCTCGGCGCCGATCTGCGGGGTCCACGAGAAGCCCCAGCCCTCGGCGCCGTCGGAGCGCACCACGTGCGTCGCGACGACGCCCACCGACGTCACGTCGGATGCCCACGGGCGCGTCAGCGGCACGCGCAGCAGGCGCGCGTCGAACGAGGCGATCGTGGTGCGGGGCGACCCGGCGGCGGTGGCGGTGGTCACAGCAGCGCTCGTCCCGCCTCGAGGATCTCGGCCAGGCGCGCCTCCTGCGCGGGGGTCGGGTCGACGAGGGGCGCGCGCACCGAGCCGACGGGCAGCCCGCCCAGACGCAGGCCGGTCTTGATGAGCGAGACGCCGAAGCCCGGAGTCTCGTCGCGCAGCTTCACGAGCGGCGAGTAGAAGCCGTCGAGCAGCGCGGCGCGTCGCGCCTCATCGCCGTCGACGTACGCACGGTAGTACGCGTTCGCGACCTCGGGAATCATGGCGAACGCCGCCGACGAGTACAGCGGGATGCCGATGCCGCGGTACGCGCCCTGCGTCAGCTCGGCCGTGAGCAGCCCGTTGAAGAACGCGAAATCCTCGCGCCCCTCGGCTGCGACGGCGCGCACGATCTGCTGCGCGAGGCCGACGTCGCCGACGCCGTCCTTGAACCCCACGACCTTGGGGTTCTGCGCGAGGCGGCGCACCGAGTCGACCGAGTACTGCGCGGTGCCGCGGTGGTAGATGACGACGGGAAGATCGGATGCTGCCGCCACCGCCTCCACGTAGGCGACGAGTCCGGCCTGCGGGCCGCCGACAAGGTACGGCGGCAGCACGAGCAGTGCGTCGGCTCCGGCGTCGGCGGCGGCGCGGGCGAGCGTCGTCGCGTGGCCGAGCGGGCCGCCGGTGCCGGCGACGACGGGCACGCGGCCGGCGACGGCCTCGGTCGCGATCTGCACGACGCGGGTCGCCTCGTCGGTGGACAGGGCGTGGAACTCGCCGGTGCCGCACGCCGGGAACACGCCGCCGGGGGCGTGGGGGAGGGTCGTGTCGAGGTGCTGTCGCAGCAGTCCTTCGTCGACGCGGCCGTCGGAGTCGAACGGGGTGACGGGGAAGAAGAGGATGCCGTCGAAGTTCACGCCAGCACGTCCTTTCGGGCGGGGTCGGGGGCAGGGGCGGAGTCGTGGCCGATCGCGGGGCCGGCGTCGGCAGCGGGCTCGCCGAGCTCGCCGCGCCACGTGTGGGCGGGCCGCCAGCCCAGCACGCGGCGGGCCTTCGCATTGGAGAACGCGGGGGCGGTGCCGGTGAGATGGGCCGCAAGCTGCTCCGAGCCCGGGACGAACCGCGGCAGCAGCTCGGCGAGCGGCCGGCGGGCGAGCGCGTCCTCGGCGCCGACGAAGAACACCTCGGCGTCGGGGATCTCGGGGAGCGCGACGAGCAGGGTGTCGATGAACGTCGCGACGTCGCGTGCATCCACGTAGTTGAAGAGGGCGGGCGCCGACAGGGCGGGGTCGGCGAGGCGCTCGCGCACCGTGTGGCCCTGCTGGGTGGGAGCGCCCTGCCACTCCTCGGGCGCGATCACGTAGCACGGCCGGAACGCGGCGAACCGGGTGGCGTCGCCGGTCTGGCGGGCCAGCATCGCGATCGTCTGCTCGGCGAGGTGCTTCGACAGCGCGTACGCGTTCCAGGGCTTGGGCGTCGTCTCCTCGTCGAGCGGGAAGCGATCGGGGAGCCAGCCGGTCGGCGAGTTGTAGCCGAGCACGGTGGGGCTCGACGCCGTCACGATCTTCGGGATGCCGGCGGCCACGCCCGCGGACATCACATTGAGCGCCATCGTGGCGTTCGTGCGAAGGATGACGTCCTCGGGCGCACTGAACGGCACGGCGATCGCGGCGAGGTGGATGAGGGCGTCGGCCCGGGTACGGGCGATCGCGCGGGTGGCGGCATCCGTGTCGGTCAGGTCCACCGCGATCTGCTCGACGGCCTCCAGCTCGGCGGCCTCGGACACCGCGCGGTCGAGCGAGACCAGCTCGTGCCCGCCTGCGGCGAGTCCGGCGACCAGACTGCGGCCCAACCGCCCGGCGCCGCCGGTGACCGCGATGCGCGTCATGACCGCACGGCCGCGGCGCTCGCCGCGTCGGCGGCGAGGAAGCGGATGCCGAGTTCGGCGACCTGCACCGGCAGGCCGGTCGCGAGCGAGCGGTTGCCGGCGATGCCGACCGCGATGGAGCGCACGCCGTCGCGCCAGTCGGCGGGGCGGGCGAGCGGGTCGTCGCCCGGTCCTTCGAAGACGTCGGCGAGCAGGAGCGCGTCGCCGCCGCCGTGGCCGTCGCTGTTGCCCTCGAGGGGCACCTCGTAGGCGGCTTCCCAGTGGCGCTGCACGAGGAGCCGCTCGCCCTCGGGGCGGAGGGACCCGGTGGTGCCGGCGTCGCTGGCGGACGGGTCGAGCACCGGGTGCAGTCCCTCGTCGGCGAGCACGGCGCCGCGCTCGACGACCTCGAGCTCGGCGCGGCCCAGGGTTCCGTTGACCGCGACGCGGTAGCCCTCCCACGGGGAGTGGGCGTTGAGGGAGTAGCTCAGGGTCGCACCGGACGCGTAGTCGACGACGAGCGCGAGGTTGTCCTCGATGGTGATGCCCCCGCCGAACACGTCCCGGTCGCGCAGATAGCCGTCGTGCTGCTCGGCATCGAGGTACAGGGCCTTCAAACGCTCGTCGTCGCGCAGGTCGAGCTCGAACGCATCGCCGCCGTCGTGGGTGCCGCGGGCCGGGCGCTCGCCCAGGCCGCGCGCGGCGGCGTTGTCGGCGCCGTAGAAGCGCAGCGCGCCGGACGCGTACACGCGGCGGGGGACGGAGCGGATCCACCAGTTCACGAGATCGAAGTGGTGACTGGCCTTGTGCACGAGCAGGCCGCCGGAGTGCTCCTTCTCGCGGTGCCAGCGGCGGAAGTAGTCGGCGCCGTGCTTGGTGTCGAGCACCCACGAGAAGTCGACGGAGGTGACCTCGCCGATCGTGCCGTCCTGGATGACCTGGCGCAGGGCCGAGTTGCGCGGCGAGTAGCGGTAGTTGAAGGTGATGACGACCTCGCGGCCGGTGCGGTCGATCGCGTCCTCGATGGCCGCCGCGGAGGGCCCGTCGATGGTCAGCGGCTTCTCGACCACGACGTCGGCGCCGGCATCCAGCGCGCGCACGATCAGCGGCGCGTGCAGGTCGTCGCGGGCGCAGATCACGACGCGGTCGACCTGCTGCTCGCGGACCATCGTCTCGAGATCGTCGGGCCCGTAGACCGCGGGAGCGGGGAAACCCGCCTCGACCACGCGGTCGACGTAGTACTGCGCGCGCACCGGGTTCGGCTCGCAGATGGCAACCAGGGCGGCGTCGTCGGAGTAGCGCCCGATGATCGCGTCGACGTACATCTGGGCGCGGTGTCCCGCACCGACGAGGGCATACCGGCGGTGACTCATCTCACTCCTTCAGGAAACGTTTTCTCAGGATAGCACGCGAGAAATGGGAAAGCGCTCGCCGCGGGCGGATCCCGGAGCGTGGACTACTGGTTCAGCGTCACAAAAGCCCCGAATTCGCCGCTGTTGTCCGCAAGGTCGGTGTCGTTGACCCCCAGCAGAAGACCGCCCTGCGCCGGACACGGATACGTCGTTCCGGTGCCGACGGGGAAGATCTCCGGCGTGGTGTCGAGCTTCCCGATGACCGCCCCGGTGTTCGCGCCGGCGATCACCCGGTCTTCCGGCCTCTCGCCCGACGTCAGGCCCTCGGGACCGATCTGCGAATCCGCCGTCTCGTCGAGCCAGCCGCGTCCGCTCACCTCGATGACGAACTCGTCGCCGAGGGTGCAGTACAGCCCGACGTCGACCCAGTCCAGGTTGAGCGGGACCGCGAGCTCCGCCGTGCTCCCTTGGTCGTCGGACCCGCCGGTGCCGTCGCCGAACAGCGTCGGGCCCAGCCATGCCGCCACGGCGATGCCTGCCCCGATCGCCAGCGCCCCTGCCGCGCCGGCGATGATCCACGCTCGCCGTCGCGATGATCGCGAGGCGGCATCTCCGTCGGGGGAGGCCTCGGCGTGCGCCGGCGCGACCACGTCGACCGGCGCGGCAGCGGCGACCGGCGCGGCAGCGGCGACCTCGGGGTGATCCTGCTCCTGGGCGGCGTCCGGCCGCCCGTCGCCCGCGTGAGGGGGTTCGGGCGGGTGTGCCGCCGGCTCACGGGGTGCCGGCACCGGTCCGAGGTCGAACAGATGCGCGTCACCGCGCAGGTAGAGCACCGGCGTGACCCACTCGAGGGTGCCGCGACCTGCGCCGAGGATGCCGATCCGGCCGCTGCGCACGGCCTCGTCGATTCCCCGGTTGCGGGCCAGCGCCGTGTAGAACCCGCGCGAGAACGCCAGGGCGGCGGTGTCGCTGATCGAGAACTGCATGGCGGCCACGGCGCGGATGCCGCTGCGCGCGAGCGCTGCGGCGGTGCCGGAGAACAGGTCGGTCGGTCCGCCGGCGCCCGACTGGCACGAGTTGAGCACCACGAGACGCGGGGTCGGCTCGGCCTCGTCGAGCAGATCGGCGAGCGCCGAGGCGGTCACGTGGTCGGCACGGCCGTCGCGACCCACGAACGCCAGCACGCCCTCATCGGTCGAGGTGTCGTAGGCGCCGTGGCCGATGAAGTGCAGCACGTGCCAGGAACCCTCGAGCAGCTTGGCGTGCAGGCCGTCCCAGGTGAGGTCATCGAGCCAGCTCAGCTCGACCCGCCCCGCGTCGATGTGGGGGCCGAGCGCCTGTTCGAGCCGATCGCGCTCCTGCTCGACATCGAGCAGCGGAAGGCCGCGCGGCGACGAGATCATGCCGAGCACCCGCAGCGGCGGCGTGATCTGAAGGACCGGGGTGTGCGCGGCGGGAACGTTCCGCACCAGAGGCTCCTTGCGGCAGAGGTACCGCTCGGTGTCGGCGTCGTAGAGCGCCTCCCACGGCAGGGCGGCGAGCCCCGGCGCGGTGAGCCGCAGTGAGACCTGCACGCTGAGGCCGCGCTCCGAGGCGACGGCGATGCTGGTGCGGTAGGCCGTGCCGACGCTTCCCGTGAACGCCGCGTCGAACAGGCGCCGCCCGACGTCCTGCAGGACCGCTTCGGCATCCGACATCACGCGGCGGGCCGACACCGCCGACGACAGCACGCTCGCTTCGAGCAGGGGGCGGCGATCCACGAGTTCGTCGAGATCGAGGCGGAAGGTCTCGCTCGGCTCGCCCCCTCCCACCGAGCGCAGCACGCGCGCGACGTACGAGCCCGGCTCGGGTCCGGACCCGATCTCCAGCTCCAGCACTGCGGGGTCCATTTGCGCTCATTGTCCCGCCGCGCTCACCGCTGCAACAGTGGGTTCAGGCGGGGGCGGGGCCCGTCGTGCCGCGCACGGTCAGCTCGGGCAGCACGGTGAGCGGGGCGCCGGGCTCCGCGCCCTCGAGCAGTTCGCGCATGCGCGCCCATGCCTGGATCCCAAGCTCCGTCGCGGGCACGGCGGCGGTCGTGAGCGGGGGAGTCGTGTACTGGGCGAAGGGGATGTCGTCGAACCCCACGATGGAGAGGTCGTCGGGAACGCGGGATCCGCTCGCCTGCACGGCGCTCAGGAGTCCCGTCGCGACCAGGTCGTTGAAGGCGAGCGCAGCCGTCGCTCCGGAGGCGAGCACCGCGGCACCCGCGGCCGCACCCGCCTCGAAGTCGACGCCGCACGGGATCTCGGTGACCTCCGTGTCGGGGTGCTCGGCGACGAACGACGCGATCGCCTGGAGTCGCGCCGTGTTCGCGACGCTGCCCGGGGCTCCCGCGAGGAAGACGACGCGCCGGTGACCGAGTTCGTGCAGGTGCGCGAGCTCGGCGGCGAGAGCGGTCCGGTAGTCCGCGCGCACGTGCGGCACGCCGCCCGAGGCCCGGTTGATGAGCACCACCGGTCGGAGCCCGCCGACCAGGCGGTCGAGCTCGTCCTGCGGCAGGCGCGGCGCGCAGAGGATCACGCCGTCCGTGCGGCGGCGCGTCGTCCCGGCCAGCACGCGCTCCTCCTCGACCGACTCCGCCGAGTCGGCGACCAGCACGTGGTAGTCGTCGGCGGCGGCGGCGTGACTGAGCCCGCGCAGGATCGCCTGGAAGGTGGGGTTGCCGAGGTCGGGCACCACGACCGCGACGGTCTGGGTGCGACCGAGCACGAGGCTGCGCGCCACGGGGCTCGCGGTGTAGTCGAGTTCGGCCGCGGCATCCTTCACCCGCTCGGCGAGGACCGGGTCGACCGTGGGATTGCCGTTCAGCGCGCGCGACACGGTCGACAGCGACACTCCCGCCCGCGCGGCGACGTCGGCGATCGTCACGCGCGTCGCGCGGTCGGCGCGGGGCGGTCGAGGCATCCGTGTCTCCCTGGGTCTCGGCGCGCTCAGCCTACCCGGAAGCGTTTCCCGACCCGCGCACCGCGGCCCGGCGCGGGTGTCACGCCCGCGGCGGTGTGCTGCCGCGCACGATCACCTCGAGCGGGAGCTGCGGCTCGGCGGCATCCCATTCCGGGTCGGTGGCGGCGTGCAGCGCGCGGTAGCCCAGATCCTCCAGGGGGACGCGCACCGTCGTCAGACCGGGACGGATGTCGCGGCCCGTGGCGATGTCGTCGAAGCCGGCGACCGCGATGTCGGCGCCGACCTGGCGTCCGGCGTCGCGGACGGCGGACATGATGCCGATCGCGACGACGTCGCTGATGCCGAAGATGAGGGTGCCCGCCGGCACGTCGCCGCCCTCGAGCAGCTCGGATGCGGCCGCGTAGCCGGCATCGCGCGTGAAGCCGGCGCGGCGCACCTCGCGCACGCTGCCGCCCGCACCGGTGAATCCCTCGGTGAACCCGTCCACACGGTCGTCGGACGTTCGGATGCCCTCGGATGCTGCGAGCACGATCGCGTCGCGATAACCCAGGCCCGCGAGCTGTGCGCCGAGTGCCGCCGCGCCACCGCGGTTGTCGACCGCCACCGAGCGGGCTGTGCCCCCGCCGGGACCGACGACCACGACGCGGCCGCCCATGTTCGAGAACGCCTCGAGCTCGCCCTCCAGGCCGACGGCGTCCGGGCCTTCGACCCTCGATGCCGCGAGGATGAGGCCGCGGGGCCGTTGTCCGCGGAGGGCCCGCACCAGTTTGACCTCGCGCTGCGGATCGCGCTCGGTGATCGCGATCGTGACGACGAGGCCCGCCTCGTCGGCGCCGCGCGCGACGCCGGAGGCGAGCTGACCGAAATAGGGGTCGGCGATGTCGGCGACCAGGAGGGCGACGATGGCGGCGGTGCCTCGCGCGGTCGCCTGGGCGGAGAGATTGGCCGTGTAGCCGAGCTTCTCGGCGGCGGTCTCGACGCGCTCGCGGTAGCTCTCGGCCACCTTCCGCGTCGAGCCGTTGAGCACCCGCGACGCGGTCGCGAGCGAGACGCCTGCCTCGCGCGCGACATCGTGAAGGGTGGCGGCGCCTCGGGTAGGCGCGATCATGTCGCTCACAGCCGAGATTCTAGAGCCTGTGTCCGGTTCCGGCGATAGATTGGGAAGCGATTTCCGCACCGTTTTCCCCAGTTGGGGGGCGACACGCGCCCACACGAAGGAGCTCCATGCCTCCGATCGCCGAGCCGTGCTCCGCGCCGTCCGCCGAGCTGCGCTTCGCATCCGCAGCCGACGTGCGCCTGGCCGGCACCGACCTCGATGCGCAGCGCACCGTTTCCGCGTCGCTCCAGCGCCTCGATCCCGAGCGGCTGCTCGCGCCGTTCCGCCGCGAAGCGGGGCTCGCCCCGATCGCGCAGAGCTACGGCGGGTGGGAGTCCGACGGCCTCGGCGGGCACACCGCCGGGCACGTGCTGTCGGCGGCGAGCACGCTGGCCGCGGCCGGGGACGCGGCGGCCGCGGACCTCGCGCGGACGCTGGTGCGCAGCATCCGTGACTGTCAGCTCGCCCGGGGGACGGGCTACGTCGGCGGCGTGCCCGACGGCGAGGCCCTGTGGGACGAACTGCGCGCCGGGCGTGTCGAGGCGGGCGCTTTCCACCTCAACGGCCGGTGGGTGCCGCTGTACAACCTGCACAAGATCCTCGCGGGGCTCGTCGACGCCGTCGAGCTGACCGGCGACCCGACCGCGCGCGAGACGCTCGAGCACCTCGGCGCATGGTGGCTGGGCACCGCAGGCGACCTCGACGACGAGGCGTTCGAGCGCATCCTCGCGTGCGAGTTCGGCGGCATGACCGAGGCGTTCGCGCGACTCGCGCTGTTGCTGCAGGACGCCGCCTACCTCCGCCTCGCGCGCCGGTTCGCGCGCCGGGAGCTCGTCGAGCCGCTCGCCGCGGGCCGCGACGAGCTCGACGGACTGCACGCGAACACGCAGATCCCGGTGGTCGTCGGCTTCGCGACGATCGAGCGGGCGGCCCGCGCGCTCGCGCCCGAGCTGCTGCCCGACATCGAGGAGCGGGAGGGCGCGGCGGCGCGCTTCTTCTTCGACCGCGTGGCGCGCCACCGCAGCACCGCGATCGGCGGCGACAGCGTGCGCGAGCACTTCCCGCAGGGCTTCGCCGGCATGTTCACCGCGCGCGAAGGCCCCGAGACGTGCAATACGCACAACATGGTCAAGCTCGCCGCCGAGCTCCACCTGCTCACGGGCGACGACGACTATCTCCTGTGGGCCGAGCGGGCGCGGGCCAACCACCTGCGCTCGGCGCAGCACCCCGAACACGGCGGCCTCGTCTACTTCACGCCGCAGCGCCCGGCCCACTACCGGGTCTTCTCGCCGGAGGCCGAGGGGTTCTGGTGCTGCATGGGCTCGGGCTTCGAGGCGCAGTCGCGTCACGGCGCTCTCGTGTTCTCGTTCGCCGGCGTCGGCGTCGGCGCCGACGCCGGGGCCGACGTGAACGTGAACGCCCTCGTGCCGTCACGGCTCGAGGCCGACGGGCTCGAGGTCGCGATCGAGGTCGACGACCTCTCCGATCCCGCCGTCGTGCACGCGGCGCTCGAGGTGCACGCCGAGCGCCCGACGCGCCTCGCCGTGCTCGTTCCCGACTGGGCCGGCGATGTCGGCATCCGGACCGATGGCGCCGCGACGACGGATGCTGCGACCGCCGCGACGGGGACGCGCCTGCGCATCGACCTCGGCGCCGGGGCGTCGGTGGTGCGCCTCGCGCTGCCGCGCCGGCTCCGGTTCGAGCGCCCGACCGACGGCTCGGACTGGGCGTGGATCGTCGACGGACCCGACGTGCTGGCGCTGCGCGTGCCCGACGACACGGTCGCGTACCGCGGGTCGGGCGCCCGCATGGGGCACATCGCCGTCGGCGCGCTGCGCCCGCTCGCCGAGACGCCGGTGCTCGCCGCCGACGCGCTCGCACACGGCGTGCGACTCGGGGACGCCCGCCTGCGCGTGCCCACCGCCGACGGCGGCAGCGTCGACCTCGAGCCCTTCGCCGGCATCCATGACGCGCGCTACACGCTGTCGTGGCCGCTCGCCGAGGGGACCGATGCCGGGTCCGTCACCGCCCGGCGCGCAGCGCTCGAGCGGATCGACGCCGCGTCGCTCGGCCTCGAGGCGCGGACGCGCGACCTCGTGACGTTCGGTGAACAGCAGCCGGAGTCGGACCACGGACTGACCGCGTCCGACGAGGAGATCGGCGTCGAGGTCGATGCCCGCTGGCGTCGCACGCGGGGCGTGATCACCCTGACGCTCCGCGACTGGAGCGGCACCGCCGACGCACTGCGCCTGTCGTGGCTCGCGCCGGACGAGCACGCTCATGTCCGCGTGACGGTGGGGGAAGCCGTCGTGATCGACGAGCCCGTGCCGGCCGGTGCGGACGCGCTCATGCGTGAGGTGCCGCTCGGCACCGCGACAGGCGCGGTGGAGCTGCCGGTGCGCATCGAGGCGCAGGGGACGGCGACCCCGCGCCTGCGGGAGCTGCGGCTGCTGTCCGCGGCCTCCGACCGCTGACAGGAGCGGACGACGAAGCGCCCGCGGGGGCCAAGAACCCGCGGGCGCTTCGAGACGACGGGCGCGTCAGTTCGCGACGCGAGCCCGCAGGTGGGGTGAGACGGATGCCGCGAACCCGGCTGCCGTGCGCTGCACGGCGACGAGCGGGTCGGTGGCCCAGATCTCCTCGTTGAAGATCTCGACCTCGATGTCGCGGTCGTAGCCGGTCGCCTCGACGGCGTCGGTCAGCGACGCGAAGTCGATGACGCCGTCGCCCGGGTAGTGACGGCTGAGGAGCACGTCGGCGGGCAGCGGCGTCTTCCAGTCGCACACCTGGTACGTGGCGATGCGGCCTTCGCGGCCCGCGCGCTCGATCGAGGCGAGCACGTCGGGGTCCCACCAGATGTGGAACGTGTCGACGGTCGCGCCGACGACGGCCGGGTCGAAGTCCGCGGCGATGTCGAGCGCCTGGCCGAGCGTCGAGACGACGCAGCGGTCGGAGGCGTACATCGGATGCAGCGGCTCGATGGCGAGCGTCACGCCCGCGGCCGCGGCATCCGGAGCAAGCTCGCCGATGGCGTCGCGCACGCGCTCGCGCGCGCCCACGAGGTCGCGCGACCCCTCGGGCAGCCCGCCCGCGACGAGCACGAGGATCGCGGTCGACCCCTCGGCGCCTGCGGCGGCGAGCGTCGCCGCCTCTTCGATCGCGACGCGGTTGTCGTCGATCGAGGCGCGGCGCGCGGGGCCCTCGGGCATCGTGAAGAAGCCCGAGCGGCAGTGCGTGGTGAAGCGCAGACCGGAGTCCGTCAGCATCGAGGCCGCGGTGGCGAGGCCGACCTCCTGCACGGGCTCGCGCCACAGGCCGATCGCCTGCACGCCCGCCTCGGCGGTCACGCGGAGCGCCGTCGCCAGGTCGGCGTACTTGATCGTGGCCTGGTTGATCGACAGCCGAGGGTCGACGGTGCCGTGGGACGAGAAGCTCATGAGATGACTCCCGGGACGTCGATGCCGTTGTGGCGCAGCATCCCGTGCCAGCGGATGGCCGCCAGCTCGGGCTTCTCGAGCGCGAGCGACGAGTTCGCGAGCTCGACGATGCGCGACAGGTGCGGGAGGCTCCGGGCGGAGTGCAGGCCGCCGACCATCTGGAAGGCCGGCTGGTGGCCGTTCAGCCACGACAGGAACGCGACGCCGGTCTTGTAGTAGAACGTCGGCGCGGCGAACACCTGGCGGCTGAGCTCCTCGGTCGGGCCGAGGATCTCGAGGTACCGGGCGGGGTCGCCGGCGTCGAGCGCCTGGATCGCCGCGGAGGCGACCGGCGTGATCGCGGCGAAGGCGCCCAGCAGCGCGTCGGAGTGCTGCCGCGGGCTCTCGGGGTCGCGCTCGGGCTGCGTCGCATCCGGCACGTCCTGCCCGCCGATGAGGCCGACGTAGTTGAAGTCGTCGCCGGTGAACATGCGCACGCCGTCGGGAAGGCGCTCGCGCACCGACACCTCGGAGGCGGCATCGAGCAGGCTCATCTTGACGCCCGCGACCCTGTCGGCGTTCTCCTCGATGATCTCGAGCAGCACCGCCGATGCCTCGCGCCAGTCGGAGGAGCCGAAGTAGCCCTCGAGCACCGGGTCGAACGCCGTGCCCAGCCAGTGGAGCACCACGGGCACGGTCGCCGACTGCAGCACCTCGCGGTACACGTGGCGGTAGTCGTCGGCCGACTCCGCGACGCGCGCCAGGTGGCGCGACGCCATGAGCACCGGGCCTGCGCCCTGCTCCTCCGTGAAGTGGAGCTGCTCCTTGTAGGCGTCGGTGACCTCCTGCAGCGAGATGCGCTCGGCCTCGACGTGGTCGGTGTTGACCCCGACCACGACCGAGCCGCCCTCTTCGCGGGCGACCTCAGCCGAACGCGCGATGAGGTCGCGCGTCGCGGCGGCGTCGAGCCCCATGTTGCGCTGGGCGGTGTCCATGGCGTCGGCGACGCCCAGGCCCCACGAGTACACGGCGCGGCGGAAGTCCAGCGTCGCGTCCCAGTCGACCTCGGCCGGCTGTCCGGGGGTGTTGTCGGCCCAGGTCTTCGGCACGACGTGGGCGGCGGCGTACGCCACGCGGCTGCGGAGCGGGCCCTCGGGCCTGATGTAGCCCGGGGACTCGTTCAGCTCGACCGCCGAGAAGACCCCGGCGTCGGAGAGAAGGGTGAGCTTCGGCATCCGTGCTCCCGATCAGTCCAGCGACAGCGTCGGCAGCTCGACCTTGCGGCCCTCGCGGCTCGACTGCAAGCCGGCCTCGGCGAGCAGCACACCGCGCGCGCCCGACAGCAGGTCGAACTCGTAGTCGGTGCCCTCGACGTACGAGACGAGGAACTCCTCCCACTGCTGGCGGAAGCCGTTCTGGAACACGTCGTTGGTGGGGACCTCGGCCCAGTCGGCGTCGTAGTCGTGGTCGTCGGCCAGGTCGGGGTTCCACACCGGCTTGGGGGTCGCGTTGCGGTGCTGGATCTTCGCACCGAACAGTCCCACGACGGCGGAGCCGTGCGTGCCGTCGACGTGGAACTCGACGAGCTCGTCGCGGTTCACGCGCACCGTCCACGACGAGTTGATCTGCGCGACGATGTCGCCCTCGAGCTCGAAGATGCCGTACGCGGCATCCTCGGCCGTGGCGGTGTAGTGCTCGCCCTTCTCGTCCCAGCGGTCCTGGATGTGCACGGCGGCCTGCGCGTAGACGGTCTTGACCTCGCCGAACAGGTTCTCGAGCACGTAGTTCCAGTGCGGGAACATGTCGACGATGATGCCGCCGCCGTCCTCGGCACGGTAGTTCCACGACGGGCGCTGCGCGGGCTGCCAGTCGCCCTCGAACACCCAGTACCCGAACTCGCCCCGCACCGAGAGGATGCGGCCGAAGAAGCCCGAGTCGATGAGGCGCTTGAGCTTCTGCAGGCCGGGCAGGTACAGCTTGTCGTGCACGACGCCGGTCTTGACGCCGGCCTCGTCGGCGAGCTTGGCGAGCTCGAGGGCCTCGGCGACGGTCTCGGCCGTGGGCTTCTCGGTGTAGATGGTCTTGCCGGCGGCGATCGCCTTGCGCAGGGCCGAGGCGCGCGCCTTGGTCACGAGGAAGTCGGCGTAGATCTCCCACCGCGGGTCGGCGAGGGCGGCGTCGAGGTCGGTCGTGTAGTCCTCGATGCCGTGCTTGGCGGCGAGCTCGGCGAGCTTCGCCTCGCTGCGGCCCACGAGCAGCGGCTTGACGGTGACCTTGGTGCCGTCGGGCAGCTCGATGCCGCCCTGCTCGCGGATCGCGAGGATCGAGCGCACCAGGTGCTGGCGGTAGCCCATGCGTCCCGAGACGCCGTTCATGATGATGCCGATCTCACGCACGGTGGGACGGCCGGAGGCCTCGGCCGGGGCCGGGGCGAGAGTCGTGTCGGTCACGGGGTCCTGCTTTCTGCTCTGAAGGCTTGTGGGTACCCGGCCCCAGCAACGGGACTGGAGTGTCGGGTAAACGCTTTCCAATAGTGTGCCACGCGATCGGATGGTGCGCAAGCGCTTTCCCAGCAGCATCCGATCACCGTCCGCTCAGGCGCGCAAGAGCCTGCACCCGTGCGGCTCGAGCGAAAGCCGCACGACCGAGCTGCCGGGCGCGACGCTGCGCGCAGCATCCGACTGCTCGTGAACGGCTTCGACGGAAACGGATGCCCCGTCCCACACGTCCACGACGGCGGCCGGCGCGGGTCCCAGCCCGAGCGAGCGGGTGTCGAACGGCACCTCGCGCGCTTCGTCCGCGGTGTTGAAGACGGCGACCCAGCGCATGTCGCCCCGCTCGGCGGCCCAGACCACGAGGTCGCGCTCGCGGAGCAGCTCGCGGTTGCCGGCGGAGTCGCGCAGGATCTCGAGCACGTCGTCGTTCGTGAACAGCGCGATCGTCTCGGGAGCGCTCTTCGGCAGGTCCCCGCCGATCATGAGCGGCGAGCGGGCCATGACCCACAGCGTGACGAGAGACCTGCGCTCGGGGAGTGTGAGCGCGCCCTCGCGCTGCTCGCCGCGCTCGGCGCGGATGCCGATGCGGCCGAGAGGCAGCATGTCGGCGTCGGGCCAGCCGTCGGGCCCCGCGAACGGAGCCCAGCGCGCGAGGCGCGCGAAGTTGGGCTCGACGTCTTCCCAGCGGTCCCACACGTCGTCGCACACGCGCCACATCGTCGCGTGCGCGCGGAGGTGGTCCAGGTGCGCGGCCGACAGGTCGCGACCGGGCGACAGCGACAGCGCGATGTCGCGGTCGGCGCGGTCGACGGCCCGCGAGTACGCCTCGATGTCGGGCACCTGGTAGGGCCACAGCATGTCGTCGGCCTTGACGAAGTCGACACCCCATTCGGCGTACTGCGCGACGCACGAGTCGTAGTACGCCTGGGCGGCCGGGTTCGCGTGGTCGAGACCCACGTAGTGCGGGTTCCACTCGCACACGTTCGCGGGGTCGGCGACCTGGGCGGCCGTGGCATCCGTCCCGAGAATCTCGGTGTCGGCGGCGACCGCGACCCTCGGGATGCCGCGCATCACGTGGATGCCGAGTTTCAGCCCGAGGTCGTGCAGGCGCGCGGCGAGCGGACCGAACCCGGCGCCGTCGGCGGAGCTCGGGAAGCGCGCGGGATCGGGCTGGAGGCGCCCGAACCCGTCGATCGTCAGGGCTGCAGCATCCGTGTAGCCGTGCGATCTGGCCTGCGGATCCGACCAGTCGGCGTCGATCACGATCGTGTCCCACCCGTGCGGCAGCAGGTGCTCGGCCATGAACCGGGCGTTCGCGAGCACCTCGGCCTCGGTGATCGTGGTGCCGTAGCTGTCCCAGCTGTTCCAGCCCATGGGCGGGGTCGGGGTCTTGCGCAGCGTCATCGCCGTCTCGTCTTCCTGTCGTCGTCGATAGGTCGGAAAGGTGCGGGGAGCGGAGGAGAGACGCCCGGCCGAAGGCCCCGCCGGGCGTATCGCCTCCGCTCGTCGCGATGTCAGGCGAGCCGGATCGCCGCCCACGACACCGCGGGCAGCGCGACCGACAGCTCTTCGCCGTCGACGGATGCCTCGGCCACGCGCACGCCGACCCGCTCGGGGTCCTCGAGGGTGTTGGCCGCGTAGAGGTCGTCGTCGTGCAGCAGGTGCGACTCGACGACCGCGACCTCGCGGCCGAGGGCGCGCACCAGCGGAGCGAGGTCGACGCGCAGGTCCGCAGCATCCGTCGTCGAACGATTCACGACGAAGAGCGACACGCCGTCGTCGTCGACGGTGGCGACCGCGTTCACGGCCGCGACCTCACCGAGCTTCTCAGTCGTGAACGTGCCCGCCGACACGGGCACGCGCACGGCGCGGCCGTGGGCGAGGCGCGAGGTGATCGAGAACGGGAAGAACGTGGTCTGGCGCCAGGCGGGACCGCCGGGCTCGGTCATGATCGGGGCGATCACGTTGACGAGCTGCGCGAGCGACGCGGAGCGCACGCGATCGGCGTGCTGCAGCAGCGTGATCAGGAGGTCGCCGAAGACGACGGCGTCGAGCGCGCTGTACTTGTCCTCCAGCAGGCGCGGCGCGATCGGCCAGCCCTGCTCCTCGGGCTTGTCGTTCTGTCCGCCCTGGTCGTCGTGGAGGTACCAGACGTTCCACTCGTCGAACGAGATCATGATGCGCTTGTCGCTCTTCTTGGTGGCGGCGACCGTGTCGGCGATCGCGACCACCGACTCGATGAAGCGCGCCATGTCGACGCCCGAGGCGAGGAAGTCCTGCGCGTTCCCGCCCTGCTCCTGGTAGTAGGAGTGGCACGAGATGAAGTCGACGTCGTCGAAGGTGTGCTCGAGCACGGTGCGCTCCCACGAGCCGAAGGTCGGCATCGAGCGGGCGGACGAGCCGCACACCACGAGCTCGACACCCGGGTCGAGCATGCGCATCGCCTTCGCGGTGCGCGAGGCGAGCTTGCCGTAATCGTCCGCATTGCGGTGCCCGACCTGCCACGGGCCGTCCATCTCGTTGCCGAGGCACCACATCTTCACGCCGAACGGCGTCTCGCGGCCGTTCGCGCCGCGCCGGTCGGTCCACGCGGTCTGCGTGTCGGCGTTGGCGTACTCGAGCAGGTCGAGGGCTTCCTGCGTGCCTCGCGTGCCGAGGTTGACGGCGAGCATGAGCTCGCTGCCGACGCGGTCGAGCCAGGCCTGGAACTCGTGCAGCCCGACCTCGTTGGTCTCGGTCGAGTGCCACGCCAGGTCGAGGCGGCGCGGCCGTTCGGCCACCGGGCCGATGCCGTCCTCCCACTTGTACCCCGAGACGAAGTTGCCGCCCGGGTAGCGGATGGTCGAGACGCCGAGCTCCTTCACGAGGTCCACCACGTCGGCGCGGAAGCCCTCGGCATCGGCGGACGGATGCCCCGGCTCGAAGATGCCGTCGTAGATGTGGCGCCCGAGGTGCTCGACGAAGCCGCCGAACAGGCGCCGGTCGATGTCGGCGATCTCGTAGTGCGGGTCGAGCCGTGCGGTGGTGTCGGTCATGGTGTCCTCTCGGGAGTGTGACGGGAGGAACGGATGCCGCGGCACGGGGCCGTGCCGCGGCATCCGCCGTGTGCTGTCAGGGGACGCTGACGTGGTCCGCGGGTGCGGGCGTCTCGCGGGCGGCGACGGGTGCCGTGACGAACGCGACGCCCTGGGAGTCGAGCACCACGCGGTCGACGGCGACGCCGGTCTCGGCGTCGGTCCCGGCGATCGCGATCTCGACGCGCACGTCGCCGTGGTTGATGAGCGTGACGAGGTCTCCCCGGCGTGCGGCCTCGACGCCGGCGGGCAGGCCCGCCACGACGGGGCGGACACCGGATGCGGCGACCACCGCCGCCACGACGGCGTCGAGCGCCGCGGCCGACTGTCCACCGGCCGCCGCGCCGCTGCCCACCGGCTGAGTCGCGGTGTACCAGGCCTCGCCCGCGCCGAAGCGGTGGCGCGTGAGCGCCGGCGAGCCGGACTGCGCCCCCGAGGCGAACGCGGCGACCACGGTCGCGCCGGTCGTGTGGACGGCCTCGGCGACGAGGCGGCCGGCCTGCTCCACGCCGTCCAGGTCGAACGTGACGGTGCCGCGGGCCGCCGCGCCGCGGGCCGCCTGCGCCGCGTCAGCGGTCAGGGCGCCTACGCCGGCGGCGCCTGCCGCGGAGCCCGCGAGGGCTCCGAAGTCCTCGAAGCGCAGGCCCAGCACGGGGCCGAGGCGCGTCAGGAACCCGCCGTCGCGGAACTGGTCGTGCTGGTCGACGATGTCGGTGAACGGGCCGGTGAGGAGCGTCCCGCCGTCGTCGACGAAGCGGGCGAGCGCCTCCGCGCCCTCATCGCGCAGCAGGTAGAGCGCCGGCGCGACGACGAGGTCGTAATCGCGGTCGACCTCCTCGGGGCCGACGATGTCGACCTGGATGTTGCGCGCGTGGAACGCGCCGTACCACTCGAGGACGAGGGCGAGGTAGTCGATCTCGGTGGGGTGGTCGCGCTCCTCGACGGCCCACCAGTTCTCCCAGTCGAACACCAGCGCGACCTGGGCGTCGCGCCCGGGGGCGGGCAGCTCCGGCAGCGCGGCGAGGCGCGCGCCGAGCTCGGTCACCGCGTCCCACGTGCGGGTCTCCGTGCCGGCATGGGGGAGCATCGCCGAGTGGAACTTCTCGCTGCCGGCGCGGGACTGCCGCCACTGGAAGAACATGATGCCGTCGGCGCCGCGCGCCACCGACTGGGCGGTCTCGGCCATCAGGGCACCCGGACGCTTGCCGGCGTTCGCGGGACGCCAGTTGACGGCATCCGTCGCCTGCTCCCACAGGAGCCACGGCACGCCCGGCTTGAGCGAACGGACGAGATCGCGCTGGAAGGCGGCGTCGCGCACGCGGTTCGGGTTGGCCGGGTCGGGATAGCAGTCGTCGGCGATGACGTCCATGAACGGCGCCCACCGGCGGTAGTCCGCCGGCTTGAACGGCCCCATGAAGTTCGTCGTGATCGGCTGCGTCGCACCCGCCTCGAGCAGGATCTCGCGCTCCATGAGGTAGCACTCGAGCAGCATGTCGCTCGTGAACCGGCGCCAGTCGAGCATCGACGACGGGTTGTGGCTGTAGGGGGCGAGCCGCGGCGGGAAGATCTCGTCGAACGAGCCGTAGCGCTGCGACCAGAAGCTCGTGCCCCACGCGTCGTTGAGCGCCTCGACGGTGGCGTAGCGCTTGTGGAGCCAGTCGCGGTACGCGTCGCGCGCAGCATCCGAGAAGTCCATCGGGAGGTGGCAGCCGAACTCGTTGCCGACGTGCCACATCACCACGGCGGGGTGATGCGCGTAGCGCTCCGCGAGCCGGCGCACCACCTCGGCGGCAAGGCGGCGGTAGGTCGGCGACGAGGGGGCGAAGTGCTGGCGGCTGCCCGGCCAGTACGACGCGCCGGACTCGTCCTGGGGGAGCGTCTCGGGGTAGGTCGCACTGACCCACGGCGGCGGCGAGGCGGTCGCGGTCGCGAGGTTCACCGCGATGCCGCCGGCGTGCAGCTTCTCGATCACGGTGTCGAGCCACGCGAAGTCCCACACGTCCTCGGCCGGCTGGATGCGCGACCACGCGAAGATGCCGAGGCTGACGATGTTGACGCCGGCCTCCTGCATCAGGCGGACATCGTCGTCCCACACCTCCTCGGGCCACTGGTCGGGGTTGTAGTCGGCGCCGTACAGCACGTCGAGCAGCTCCTTCTGACGAGGGTGTCGGATCGGGGAGGGGTGAGGGTCAGCGGCGGCCGCGGCGGGCGGGCACGGCGACGACGGCGAAGGCGGCGCAGCCGAGCCCCGCGATGAGGAGGGGGACGAGCATCCATGTCATGACGCCGACGAGCACCGCGGCGGCCGCGAGGTACGCGGCGCCGATCGGATCGGAGGCGAGGGACGACGGGATGCTGCGCACCGCCTCGCGCCAGCCGCGCTCAGGCGTCCACGCACCGGCGGCGACGAGCAGCGCGACGGCGCCGACGACGAGTCCGGCCCAGCCGACGATCGAGATGAGGCCGCCGCCGGGCAGGGCGCCGGAGTTCGCCAGGTCGATGTCGAGCATCAGCACGAGAGCGAGTGCGACACCGGCGACGCCCACGACGAGGCCGCCCGGGAGTGCGCGGCGCCAGTCCTGCCAGAACGTCCGCGCGTGCGACTGCTCCGCGTTGACGTAGCGGCGGAGATGACGGATGCCGGCGGCCAGCGCCGCGGGCAGCGTCACGACGAGCAGTCCCGCCGCGGTGACGAGCAGTCCGGTCAGCAGCACCTCGCCGAACAGGGCGAAGGCGCCCTTCGCTCCCGGGTAGCGGGCAGGCTCGCGCTCTTCGAGCGTGGGCCCGGCGCCCGACGCGTCGGCACGGCGTGCGGCGCGGAGTTCTCGGCGGTCCATGACGCTATCCCTTGAGGCCCTGGGTGGCGACGCCGTCGACGAGGAAGCGCTGGAACACCAGGAAGAAGAGCAGCACGGGGACGAGCGCGACGAACGACGCGGCGACGGTGGCCCCGTAGTCGCTGGCGCTGGTCTGGTCGTTGTAGAGGCGCAGCGCGATGGGCAGCGGGTAGTTCTCGGGGCTCGTCAGGTAGAGGAGGGGCCCGAGGAAGTCGTTCCAGGCCCAGATGAACGCGAAGATCGAGCAGGTGATCAGGGCGGGCTTGATCAGCGGCAGGATGATCGACCAGAAGATCCGCAGGTGGCCGGCGCCGTCGATGCGGGCGGCTTCGTCCATGTCGCGGGGCATCTGGCGGATGAACTGCACGAGGAGGAAGACGAAGAACGCTTCGGTGGCGAGGAACTTCGGCAGCAGCAGCGGAACGAAGGTGTCGATGAGATCGAGGCGCTGGAAGATGATGTACTGCGGGATGATCACGACGTGGAACGGCAGCAGCAGCGTGCCGATCATCGCGGCGAACAGGATGCCGAGGCCCTTGAACTGGATGCGGGCGAACGCATAGGCCGCCAGCGCCGAGGAGAGCACGGTGCCGATGACCGAGCCGACGGCGATGATGAGGCTGTTGGTGAAGAAGCGCCACAGCGGGACACCGGCGATGCCCTCGAGCACCTTGACGTAGTTGTCGATGGTGGGGTTGTTGGGCAGCAGGCCCATGTTGGAGCCGAACTCGCTGTTGGGCTTGAAGGTCGCGAACAGCAGCCACACCAGCGGGTAGAGCACGACCGCGGTGACGACGATGAGCACGACGAACCAGATCACGGTCTGCCACGTCTTGCGCTTGACACCGCGACGCGGCTGCGGCGACGGACTGGTCTTCTGGTCGGGGTCGACCTGGTTCTCGGTGAGGACGAGGGCGTTCTCGCCGAACGAGGATGTGGTGCTCATCGGTTGTCTCCGGCGTAGTGGACCCAGGAGCGCTGGGTGCGGAAGAGGATGAAGGCGATGATCGCGACGACGACCAGCAGCACCCACGCGATCGCGGCGGCGTAGCCCATCTGGCCGTCCGAGAAGCCCCGCTTGTACAGGTACAGCGTGATGAAGTTCGTCATGCCGGCGGGACCGCCGGTGCCGTTGGAGATGACATACGCCGCGGTGAACACCTGGAACGCGCCGATCAGGCCGAGCAGCAGGTTGAAGAAGATCACCGGGCTGAGCATCGGCAGGGTGACCGCGCGGAAGCGGTGCCAGGGGCCGGCGCCGTCCATCTCGGCGGCCTCGTACAGCTCCTTGGGGATCTGCTTCAGGCCGGCCAGGAAGATGACCATGGTGGCACCGAACATCCACACCGCGAGGAGGATCATCATCGGGCCGACCAGGGCGGGGTTGCCCACCCAGCCGCCGAGGTCGATGCCGATCGCGGAGAGGCCGTTGTCGACCGGTCCGTCGGCGGCGAACATCGCGCGCCACACGATCGCGACCGACACGGACCCGCCGATCAGCGAGGGGGCGTAGAACGCGGAGCGGAAGAAGCCGGCGCCCTTGTCGCGGTAGTTCAGCAGCATCGCCACGCCGAGGGCGGCGGCGAGCATGATCGGGGTGCCGACCAGCACGTAGACCAGCGTGATCTGCGCGGACTGGATGAACGCCGGGTCGGTGGTGAACATCCGGATGTAGTTGTCCAGCCCGATCCACTTCGGCGGGCTGAAGATGTTGTAGCTGGTGAACGACAGGTACAGCGAGTACGCCATCGGGATCAGCGTGAGACCGAAGAACCCGAGCAGCCACGGGATGAGGAAGCCGTACCCGGCCAGTGTCTCCCGAACGGCGCGCCGCCGGATGCCGGGACGGTCCTCGTGCTCCGGGCGGGACTTGCGGAACAGGGACCGGCGCGATGCCTTCTCACCGGTCACGATGACTCTGGTCGCTGTGGTGCTCACGAGGACTCTCCGATACGGGTTTGCTGGAGTGGTGTTCCGGGCCCGGGCGCATCGTACGCCCGGACCCGGAAGACTGTCACTGGTTGAGGACGACGTCCATCTCGGCGAAGAACTGCGTGACCGCCTCATCGACGGTGACGGTGCCGAAGTTCAGCTCGGTGCCGAGCTGGCGGAACTTCTCCTCCAGGGTGCCGTAGCCGACGATCGGCACGGGCGGGGCGTCGCCGAGGCGGTCGGCGATCGACGCCTCGTAGTCCTTGACCTGCTGGCTCAGCGGGTCGAGCTCGGCCGCGTCGAGGGCGGTCTCCGACGCGGGCAGGCCGCGGTTGGTGCCGAAGATCTCACCGGACTGCGGCGAGTTCACCAGGAAGTTGACGAGCGTGGCCGCCGCCTCCGGGTGCTCGGTGTTGGCCGAGATGGTGTGGAGCATCGAGGGCTTGAGGTACAGGTCCTTCGTGCCCTCCTCCGTGACCGGAGGAGCGATGAGGCCGAGCTCGGTGTAGCCCTCGCCGAGACCGGCGAGGTAGCCCGCGCCGAAGTTGTCCCACGTGAGCTCGCTCGCGGTCAGGGCGCTGTCGAAGCCGCCCTTCGGGGCGACCTCCTCGACGCGCTGCTGCGGGATGCCGATGCCGTCGCGGATGTCCTGGCCGGACTCCCAGAACTCGGTGAGGCGCTCCTCGTCGAAGCCGGGCTCGCCGTCCTCGCTGAACAGGTACGAGCCCTCCGAGCGCAGCTGCAGCTCGAAGTTCTGGATGCGGCCCGTGAAGTCGCCGCCACCCCAGAACTCGCCGCCGGAGCCGTCGGTGACCTCACCCATCCACTCGGTGTAGTCCTCCCAGCTGCCGCCCTCGAACTCGTCGACGCCGGCCTTCTCGAGCAGAACCGGGTTGGTGAACAGGCCCCATGCGTTCGTCGAGGTCGGGATGCCGGTGGTCACACCGCCGACGACGCCGATGTCGAGGATGTTCTGCGGAAGCGGCTCGGTCTCGATGATGTTGCCGAGGTACGGGTCGAGGTCGAGAAGCAGGTTGTTCTCGGAGTACTGACGCAGGTACGAGTAGTCGAACTGCATCACGTCGGGCAGGTTGCCGCCGGCAGCCTCGGTCTGACGCTTCTCCCAGAACTCGGGGAACGCGAGGAAGGTCGCGTTCACCGTGATGTTCGGGTACTCCTCGTTGAAGGCGGCGATCGCCTCGTTGTAGAGCTCGGCGCGAACGTCGTTGCCCCAGAACGCGAGGTCGAGGGTGACCTCCTCGTCGGGGTTGAACGTGGGGGCGGTGTCGGGTGCGTCTTCGCTGCCGCCGGCGCAGCCGGCGAGCACGAGGGCTGCGCCCGCCGCGATCGCGGCTGCGGCGAATGCCCGCTTCTTGCTGAACATCCTTGTCCTCCTTGTGAACGTCTGCGTTCTTGTCCGCGCGAGACGTTCCTCGTCTGTGTGTGCGGTGTACGGCGCTCGTGGTGCTGATCTCGCGATGCTGGAAAGCGCTTGCCCGCTACGGTACTCGCTCTAAAAACGTTTCGCAAGACGTCGTCCCGAGAAATTAGAACGATTCAGTAACGGGGACTGGCCGCGCGGTCCGGGCGAACTGTGCACGGTCCCAGCCCTACGCGCGGAGAACCGCGCGATTCCGCGGACGGATGCTGCGCCCCGACGTCGCGGGCAATTCCCAGGCCTCTCCTCCCGCCCGACAGGTCAACCGGGGTTCTGCAGGAGAATCTGCGTCGCGAGCGTCCTGTGGAACCGCGGTTGACCTGTCGGCGGCAGGTGGCAGGCGGCGTCGCGGGCACCTCCCAGGCCTCTCCTCCCGCCCGACAGGTCAACCGGGGTTCTGCAGGAGAATCTGCGTCGCGAGCGTCCTGTGGAACCGCGGTTGACCTGTCGGCGGCGGGCGGCGGGCGGCAGCCGGCGTCGGCGTCGGCGTCGCGGGGAGATCCGGGCTGCGCGCCCCGTCCTGAGGTCAGCGTTCGGCGACGAGCTCGCCGTCCACCACGCGCAGGCGCGCGACGTGCACGGCGCTGCGCCGGTGCGTGCGCTCGTCGGCGTCGGCGAGCTCGCTGCCGTCCCACCACGGGTGCGTGAAGAAGTACAGCCGGGCCTCGTCGCCGAGCACCACGACCGAGCCGTGCCGCCCGATCTGGACGCCGTCCCGCCGAGGGCCGCTCTCGCCGAGGATGACGGCATCCGCCCCGCCCTGTCGCTCCCACCTGAGGGCGTCGGTGCTGCGGTAGACGGCCATGCCGCGCCACTCGTCGGTGAGCAGGAACCACCCGCCCTCCAGCGCGAAGACGAACGGGCCCTCATGCGGCCGGCCGCCGATGGCCGTGCCGTCGGGCCGCCACGTCTCGAGGTCGTCCGACACGGCGACCGCGGTGGTCGAGTCGGCCGCTTCGTCCTTGTACCAGAGCCGCCACCGGCCGTCGGGACAGCGCGCGACCGCGGCGTCGATCACCCGGTCGCTCGCGAGCGGAACGGTTCCGCGACGGGTCCAGGTGCGCAGGTCGTCCGACGCGTACTCGACGATCCGGCGATCGTGCCCCTCCC
The DNA here is from genome assembly GCF_042793475.1 of Microbacterium sp. NPDC056569. Classification (NCBI taxonomy): domain Bacteria; kingdom Bacillati; phylum Actinomycetota; class Actinomycetes; order Micrococcales; family Microbacteriaceae; genus Microbacterium; species Microbacterium sp. NPDC056569. Next base: position 229,185 of record NZ_JBHTUV010000006.1, read on the forward strand.
ACCGGGTGGGCACGCCGTCGATCTCGGTGAGGTACATCCGCCAGCGCGTGCCGTCGTGGATGATCTCGGGCGCCCAGTGCGTCGCGTCGACCACGGAAGGCGGTGGCCCGTCGGTCAGGCGCAGGGTCGCAGCATCCGGTTCCAGCGTCCCGGCGTAGGTCCAGCGCAGGCCGTCGTCGCTGCGGGCCACGCCGATGCGGGTGCCGTGCACCCACGCGACCCCGGGGCCGGGGTCGGGATGCGTGGCGCGCCGCTGCGTGTAGAACATCCACCAGCCGTCGGCGCCCTGCACCACGGTGGGGTCGGTCGCGCCGTCGTAGACCGGGTCGCGGTAGATCTCGCGAGGTGCGGGCGCGTCGGGGTCGAGGGCCTGGTCGGCGGTCATCGGCCCGGGCGCAGGTCGATCACGGCGCTCGCGAAGCTCTTGCGGTGCGTCGGGTGTGCGGCGAGATCGGCCGGAGTCACGACGGTGCCGTCGGCATCGGCGGAGGCGTAGATCGCGGCGACCAGCTCGATCGAGCGGGCCGGAGCCTCGGCGGTCGGGGGCAGCGGCGCACCCGAGCGGAGCGCGTCGAACACGTCGCGCAGCAGATACACGTGATCGCTGCGCTCCTCGGGGCCGGTGATGTCCCAGGTCGCCGCCTCGGCCGCGTCGACGTGGGGAGCCGGCGTGATGCGCCAGTTCTCGTGGCCGTGGCCGTACAGGTGGTCGACGGTGATCGTGGCCTTCTCGGTGTCGATGCGGATCGAGCTCGTCTCGCGGGGTGACAGCGTGCTCGAGACGACCTGCGCGACGACGCCGCCCTCGAACACCACGGTCGCCGTCGACACGTCCTCGGTGTTCGTCTCGCGATCGAGCCGCCACAGCCGGCCCTCGACGCGCGTCCAGTCGCCGAGCAGGAACGCCAGCAGGTCGAGCTGATGGATGGCGTGCCCGAGCGTGGTTCCGCCGCCCTCGGTCTCCCACTTCCCGCGCCACGGCACCGCGAAGTACGAGGCGTCCCGGTACCAGAGCGTCTGGCACTGCGCGACGAGAGGCCGCCCGAGGGAGCCGGAGTCGAGCAGGCGCTTCACATGGGCGGGCGCGGTCCCGGTGCGCTGCTGGAAGACGACCGCGAGCTGACGGCCCGCGGCGGCGGCAGCATCCGTCATCGCCTGCAGTTCGTCCAGCGACGGTGCCGGGGGCTTTTCGACGACGACGTGCGCGCCCGCGGCGAATGCCGCCAGCGTCTGCGCGGCGTGCGCGCCCGGGGGAGTGCAGATGTGGACGACGTCGGGCTGCTCGGCGGCGAGCAGGGCATCGAGGTCGTCGTACACGGCGGGCGAACCGTACGCCTCTGCGAACGCGTCGGCGGAGGCGCGGCTGAGGTCGGTCACCGCGACGAGCTCGGCGTGCGGGTACGCGGCGATGGCCTTGGCGTGCATGTTCGCGATCGCTCCTGTGCCCACGATGGCGCAGCGGAGGGTGTCGGTCACGGTGGGCTCCTTCAGGTGGATCGCGAACGGATGCTGCGGCCCCGCCGCATCCGCTCCTCCAGGGTAGGCGGTGATGCCGGAAAGCGCTATCCAACGCGAGGGATCGGGCACGGAATCGCGAAAGGGTGGATTTCCGCACGCGTGGTCGTGCGGAAATCCACCCTCTCGCGGTTCCGGGTCAGCGGGGGAAGCCGGCCTGCGTCGCGTGCAGGTGGGCGTAGCGGCCCGCCGCGGCGACGAGGGCGTCGTGGCCGCCGACCTCGACGACCTCGCCGTGCTCGAGCACGACGATGCGGTCGGCCTGGCGGATCGTCGACAGGCGGTGCGCGACCACGAGGGTGGTGCGGCCCTTCATGAGGCGGTTGAGCGCCTCCTTCACGAGCTCCTCCGACTCGGGGTCGAGCGCGGAGGTCGCCTCGTCGAGCAGCAGGATCCGGGGGTCGCGGACGAGCGCCCGCGCGATCGCGAGCCGCTGGCGCTGCCCGCCCGAGAGGCGCGCCCCGCGCTCCCCGACCACCGTGTCCCATCCGTCGGGCAGGCGGTCGACGAACTCGGCGGCGTTCGCGTCTCGCAGGGCCTCGTGCAGGCGATCGTCCGACACGTCGTCCAGGCCGTACGCGATGTTCTCCCGGATCGTGCCCTCGAAGAGCACCGACTCCTGCGGCACGACCGAGACCGACTGGCGCACGGTGCGGAGGTCGAGCTGCTGCATGTCGACACCGTCGAGCAGGATGCGTCCCGAGCTCGGTCGCACGAAGCCGAGCACGAGGTTGAGCATGGTCGACTTTCCCGACCCCGACGAGCCCACGAACGCCACGGTCTCGCCGGGCGTGATGTCGAGCGAGACGTCGTGCACGGCATCCCGCTCCGCCCCGTCGTAGCGGTGCGACACGTGCTGCAGCTCGAGGTGTCCGCCGACGTGCGCGACGGCGCGCTTGCCCTCGTTCTGCTCGAGGTCCGGCTCCTGCAGGACCTCCGAGATCGATCGCATCGACTCCATGCCGCGAGCGCCGACCGGAATGAGCATGAGCAGCTGCGTCAGGCCTCCGGTGAGCAGAGTGAAGTAGGTCGACAGCAGTACGACCTCGCCGGGAGTGATGGGCAGGAACCCCGTGAGGGAGAAGATCGCCGCGAGCACGAGGCATCCCACTCCCAGCAGCTGCATCGCGACCCACGAGATCGAGGCCACGTGCCCGTTCAGCATGTCGAGGTGCAGTCCCGCGCGGCGCACGCCGTCGGCGCCCGAGGCGACACGCGTGACGGCGGTCTGCTCGAGACCGTGCGCGCGGGTCACGGGAATGAGCGAGGCCATCTCGCCGACGCGTGCGGAGAGGGTCTCGACCTCGCGACGGAACACCTCGTTGCGCTCGCGCGAGCGGTTGCGCAGTCCGTAGCGGATGCCGATGGCGATCGGGATCGCGAGCGCATACACCGGCAGGAACTGCGGCACGGCGATCGCCGTCATCGCGATGGCGCCGATCATGACCATCGTGGCCGACAGCAGCGGGTGCGTCACCTGCTGGAGCATGAGCTCGATGTTCTCGACGTCGCGCACGACCTTCGTCTGCACGATCGAGGAGCTCACCCGCGTGTGGTAGCCGATCGAGAGACTCTGCAGGCGAGCGGCGAGCGCGTTGCGGAGGTCGGCCCCGGTGTCGCGCACGACGGTCATGAAGTTGCGCGTGTAGATGATATGCATCGGGTAGTTCTGGACGAGCAGCACGGCGGCCACCGCGAACCAGACGAGCACCGTCGAGACCTCTCCGCCGGTCGCGACGAGATCGATGATCCGCGCCGTGACCACCGGCAGGAACCACAGCGGGATCTCCTTGCACGCGAACGCGAGGATCGCCAAGGTCATGCGGCCTGGCCTGCGGGCGAGCAGCTTCAGCACGGAACGGCCGGGGCGGGGACTCTGGGCGATCGAGATGATGCGGATAGGTCCGGTAAACGCTTTCTGCGTCATGAGGACATGGTACTGGCGCGAACGATCAGCTCCGGCCGGTAGACCACGTTTCCGAGGTCGGCGCCCGCGGTGCCGCCGATGCGCGCGAGCAGCATCTCCGCGGCTGTGCGGCCCATCTCGCGTGCCGGCTGGCGCACCGACGTGAGCGGCACGCCGGCGATCGCCGCGAACTCGATGTCGTCGTAGCCGACGACGCCGACGTCTTCGGGAACCTGCACGCCCCGCGAGATCAGTCCGTGCACCACCCCGATGGCGAGATGGTCGTTGGAGGTGACGATCCCGTCCGGGCGGTCGGCGGGGGAGCGCGCTGCGAGCTGCTCGCCGAAAGCGACGCCGACCTCGGAGGTCGTGCGCTCGGTCCAGATCGGCTCGAGGGTGGCGCGCGGGTGGGCGGCGACGGCGAGCCGCGCGCCCTGCAGGCGTTCGCGCACCTGCCGGACCTCTTCGCGTGCCCCCACGAACGCGAGCCGCCGCCGCCCGGCGGCGAGCAGGTGCTCAGCCGCCAGCCGGCCGCCGGCCACGTCGTCGAACGACACCGACGGCAGCTCGCCCGTGTCGTCGATCGCATCGACCAGGACGACCGGGATGCCGCGGCCACGCAGGCGCTGCAGCCACGGTTCGAGGGGGCCGAAGGGGCTCACCAGGGCGCCTTCGACCTGGACGCGCTCGAACAGCTCGAGGTGGTCGCGCTCCTTGGCGACGTCGTCGCTCGAGTTGCCCACCAGGATGCGCAGCCCTGCGGCGGACGCGGCGTCCTCTGCGCCGGCGACCATGTCGCCGAAGAACGGATTGGCGATGTTGATGACCGTCATGCCGAGGAGTCCCGACCGGCCCGCCCGCAGCTGCTGCGCGGCCTGGAGCGGCACATAGCCGAGCTGGTCGGCGGCGGAGCGGACGCGCTCGACGAGTCGCTGGCTCACCATGTGGGGGCGGTTGAGCGCGTTCGAGACGGTGCTGATCGAGACGCCGGCACGCTCGGCGACATCGCGGATGCCGACTCGCTTCATGTCGTCCGTCCCGTCCTGCTCACCCGGGCAAGGGTCCGGGTCGGACGCCCCCGCGCATCCGATCCGACAATGGTAGGCGCTTTCCGCGGCGCGGGAGAGTGCGGGGAGCGCTTCTGATCGTTACCCCCGCGTTACGAGGAGACATTTGACGAATCGGGCACCGCCCGCCTACTCTTCAATCGAAGCGGTTCGAAATCGAAGCGGTTCGATGATCGAACCCGGATCCCCGCCCCTCGACAGAGCGGCAGCCACGTACACGAAGGAGTGACATGGAACGGCATCATGCTCACCCGGCGCCCTCCTCGGCGGATGCCGCGCAGCAGGGCACGACCCGATGACCACTCAGGCGCAGGCGCAGACCGTCTTCCAGGAGGCGGCGGTCCACAACCTCGACAAGAACGCGAAGAAGGGCCGAGGCCGACGACTGCGCCCTGCAGGAAGCCGGACGTCGTTCACGCTGTTCCTCTGCATCCTTCCGTTCCTGATCCTCGCGTTCCTCTTCTCGTATCTGCCGCTGTACGGGTGGATCTACTCGCTGTACGACTACAAGCCGGCGCTCGGGCTCGAGGGCAGCGAGTTCGTCGGCCTGCAATGGTTCCAGATGCTGGTCTCATCGCCCACCCAGATGGCGCAGATCGGCCAGGTGCTGCTGAACACGCTCGCGATCAGCTTCCTCGGGATCGCGACATCCGTCCTGCCCCTGTTCTTCGCGATCCTCCTCAACGAGATCAAGGCGCCGTGGTTCCGCAACTCGGTGCAGACGCTCACCGCGCTCCCGAACTTCATCTCGTGGGTGCTCGTCTACATGATCGCGTTCTCGCTGTTCTCGAGCTCGGGCCTCGTCAACGACGTCCTCACCGACGCCGGACTCATCACGGCGCCCGTCAAGTTCCTCGACACCGACCAGAACGTCTGGATCACCATGACGCTCTGGAGCATCTGGAAGGGACTCGGCTGGGGCGCGATCATCTACCTCGCCGCGATCGCGGGCATCGACCAGTCGCTGTACGAGTCGGCGCGCATCGACGGCGCCGGCCGGTTCCAGCTGATGCGGTACATCACGATCCCGCAGCTGATGCCGACCTACCTCGTGCTGCTGCTGCTGTCGATCGCGAACATCCTCAACAACGGCATGGAGCAGTACTACGTGTTCCAGAACGCGTTCAACAAGCAGTGGATCCAGGTGCTGGATCTGTACGTCTACAACATCGGCATGACGGGCAACAGCCTGTCGATGGCCACCGCGATCGGCATGCTCAAGAGCCTCATCTCGGTCGCACTGCTGCTCACCGTCAACGCGGTCTCCAAGCGCGTCCGCGGCGAATCGATCGTCTGAGAGGCCGCGACATGACCACGACGATGACGAAGACGCTCACCACGACGAAGCAGGGCGACACCTCAGCCCGCTACCGCGGGACGGTCGGCGACACGGTGTTCCGCCTGGCGAACTACGCCTTGTTCCTCCTCTTCGCGCTGATCTGCGCGTACCCGTTCTACTACCTGATCATCAACTCCGTCAGCGCGAACGACATCTCGGCGCTCGGCGACGTGCGCCTCTGGCCGGTCGGGTTCCACCTGTCGAACTATGCCCAGGTCTTCCAGCTGCCCGGCCTGCCTCTCGCCACCGTCGTCAGCATCGGGCGCACGGTGCTGGGAACGGCGCTGACCGTGCTCGCCTCCGCGTTCCTCGGGTTCATGTTCACGCAGACCCGGATGTGGGGCCGCAAGTTCTGGTACCGCTTCCTCATCATCACGATGTACTTCAGCGCGGGCCTGATCCCGGTGTTCATCATCATGAAGACGCTGGGCCTCACCAACAACTTCTGGGTGTACGTGCTGCCGTTCGTGGTGCAGCCGTTCAACGTGATCCTGGCGAAGACCTACGTCGAGTCGATGCCGAAGGAGCTGCAGGAGGCGGCCGAGGTCGACGGTGCCAACATCCTGCAGGTGTTCTTCAAGGTGTACCTGCCGAACATGACCCCGATCCTCGCGACGATCGCGATCTTCAGCGCGGTGACGCAGTGGAACAGCTTCCAGGACACCCTGATCTACATCACCGATCAGAGCCTGTACACGCTGCAGTACCTGCTCTACATGTTCATCAACCAGGCCTCGAGCCTCGCCCAGGCCGCGCAGAACGCCGGCGGCAACATCGGCCAGATCGCCGGACTCGCCACCGAGCAGACGCCGACCTCGATACGCATGACCGTCTCGGTCCTGGTCGTGCTGCCGATCATCTTCATCTATCCGCTGTTCCAGCGCTTCTTCGTGAAGGGCATCATGCTGGGCGCCGTCAAGGGTTGACGGCGGCCACGAACCACAAGAGAACCACCAAGAAAGGAAAGCAATGACGCTTCGAAAGAAGGTGTCCCTGGCTCTCGTGGCGCTGCTCGCCGCGGGCTCGCTCGCCTCCTGCAGCGCCGGCGGCGACGACCAGGGCGCGATCGACCAGTTCCCCGAGAAGTGGGACCAGGAGATCACGATCGACGTGTTCGACGGTCTCGCGAACTACATGGGCGTCCAGCAGGGCTGGTTCGCCAAGATCGTCAAAGACAAGTTCAACATGAAGCTGAACATCATCGCCCCGAACGTCGCGGGCGGCGGTGACACCCTCTACAACACCCGCGTGGCGGCCGGTGATCTCGGCGACCTGATCATCACCGACAAGGGCGAGAAGCTCGACGAGCTCATCGAGGGCGGCCTGGTCAAGGACTCCGCCAATTACTACGGCGCGATGGACAGCCTCGCGAAGTTCGACGCAGCGGTCGAGCACCTCAACGACGGCAAGGACGGCGTCTACGGCTTCCCGTCGGCCGTGTCCTCGCTCAAGCCGACCGAGCCTTCCGAGGGCCTCAACCCCACCTTCGGCCCGTACCTCCGCTGGGACTACTACAAGGAGGCCGGCTACCCCGAGATCGGCACTCTCGAGGACCTCCTGCCCGTGCTCGCCGACATGCAGGCCGCGCACCCCACCGCCGACAACGGCCAGCCCACCTACGCCTTCTCGCTGTTCAAGGACTGGGACGGCAACATGATGGTCACGGCCAAGCAGCCCGCCTGCTTCTACGGCTACGACGAGATCGGCTTCGTGCTGGCCAAGGCCGACGGCTCGGATTACCAGAGCATCCTCGACCCCGACAGCGAGTACATCCGCAATCTGAAGCTGTACTTCGACGCGAACCAGCTCGGCCTCGTCGACCCCGAGTCGACGACGCAGAACTACGACACGCTCTTCTCGAAGTTCCAGAACGGCCAAGTGCTGTTCTCGTGGTGGCCGTGGCTGGGCCAGTCCGCCTTCAACACCGAGGAGAACATGGCCGCCGGCAAGGGCTTCCAGATGGTGCCCCTGGCGGACCAGAACATCTTCTCCTACGGCGCCGAAGCGTACGGCGGCAAGCAGGTGTTCGCGATCGGCTCGAAGGCGGAAGACCCCGAGCGCATCGCGGCGTTCATCGACTGGCTCTACTCGCCCGAGGGTGCGTACGCCAACAGCAGCCAGACCGGTGCGTCCGCGGGCCCGAAGGGCCTCACGTGGGACGTCAACGACGCCGGTGAGCCCGAGCTCACGGAGTTCGGCAACGAGGTCTTCCTCCAGGGTGGCGCGACCGTTCCCGAGGAGTGGGGCGGCGGAGAGTACGCCGACGGCGTGTCTGCCCTGAACCTCAGCGCCGTGCTGCCGATCGACACCGACCCGGAGACGAGCCTGCCGTACAGCTACACGTTCTGGCCGAGCTACCAGGCCTCGATCGCCAACCCGCTGACCGTCGACTGGTCGGCGAAGATGGGCGACGCGACCTCCACCATGGAGTACCTGCAGACCAACGACCAGGTGCTCGTCGCCCCGGGCGCGAGCTACGCGGCCCCGGCCGACGACTCCGAGATCGAGACCCTGCGCAACCAGGTCAAGGAGATCATCAAGCAGTTCTCGTGGCAGATGGTCTTCGCCGAGAACGAGGCCCAGTTCGAGTCGCTCCGCGACGAGCTCATCGAGACCGCCGCCGGCCTCGGCTACGACAAGGTGCTCGAGTTCGACATGGCCAACGCGAAGTCGCAGAACGACGCGCGCGTCGCCGTGGCGAAGGAGTTCTCGAACTAGCGGCGCAGCCGTCGGCGAAGGGCTCGGGATGCAGCATCCCGAGCCCTTTGCCGTGCCCCCGGGTCATGCACACGGAGCCCGCGATCCCGACGCTCATGCCCGGCGTCGAACCTCCCCCTCGGGTCGATGAACTTCCAGCTCACATGACACCGGTTTCGCGAGCGGGAAGGGGGGATCCTGGCTCCGATCGATGGTTCGTGTGAGCCGGAAGTTCATCGACCGGTTGAGAGGGTGTCGGAGCCCGGCTGGCGAGCATCAGCACCGTCTCATCGAGCACCATCAGCGTGTGCCGCTCGCTGGAGACGAGGAGGTCAGGCCTCGTGGCGGGTGAAGACGCTGCGGAAGATGAACGCCGTCGCGTAGGCGCCGACGGAGAAGCCGATTGTGGCGACGAGGATGGCGACCGGCGGGAAGAGGATCGTCAGAGCGACCGCCGTCACCGGGATGACCAGCACGCCCAGGGTGCGCACCGGCTCCGCGGCGGGCAGGAGCAGCGAGTTCTTGAGCGTCTGGCCCACCGTGTTGCGGAAGTAGGCGATCTGCGCCATCGCGAACAGGAACGCCGCGAAGAGGTACACCGCGCCGAGGACCGCGAGCACTCCGGCGACGCCGGCGAAGAGCGCGGGGTGCGAGAACCAGAACACGCTCGAGAAACCGAGCAGCACCGCGGGGAGCAGCAGGCACAGCATGAGCACGGTCGCGCGCCCGAAGTTCGCGCGGAACGCCGGGAAGAAGTCCTTCAGCGGGCGCCCGCTCTCGTCGTCGGAGTAGCGGATCGCGACCTCGTACAGCGCACTGGTCGCGGCGCCGATCGTGACGACCGGCAGGCACACGACGATGTAGAGCAGATTGAGCCCGACGAACGTCAGGAACGTCGAGAAACCGCCCAGGGCGCGGCTGTCGGGATCGATCCTCATGCCGTCGTGGGCGTGCCGGTCAGCGCCGGCGGCAGCAGACGGACGGCGGGCTTCGCTCCGCTCGTCAGGATCTCGCAGATCATGTCGGTCGCCGCCGCGCCGATCGCCTCGGCGGGCACCGCGATGCTGTCGGCGAGACCCGGCACCGACCGCGCCACGTCGTCCGGGCACAGCGCCACGATGGCGGGCTCGTCGCCGCGCCGGCGGCCGCGCTGGGCGATCGTCGTAGCGACGTGGGGGAGGGCGCCCTCGTTGTGCACGAAGAATCCCGTGATGCTCGGGTCGTCCGTCATCACCGCGTCGACCGTGGCGATGGACTCGGCAGAGCTCGGGCACACGTGCACCGTGCCGGTCACGCCGTTCGCGTCGCACGCCGCGAGGAAGCCGCGTGCGAGGCGGTCGGCGTAGGAGGTGTGGCGCGACATCACCTCGGGCGGCGAGCCGATGAGGGCGATGCGCCGGTGCCCGAGCGCCACGAGCCGGTCGACCGCGAGCCAGCCGGCGGCCTCGAAGTCGAAGTCGACGCAGGGGACCGCACGCCGGCCCTCCGGAAGGCCGATGAGCACGCTCGGGTGCCCCAGACCCGACAGCGTGTCGATGCGCGGGTCGTCGGACTCGACGTCCATCACCAGCAGCGCGTCGACCATCGAGCCCTTCGCTGCGCGCTGCAGCGCCTTCGAGTCGTCGCTGGCGAGCAGCAGGATGTCGTAGCCGTGCTTGCGGGCCTGGGTCACCACACCCGTGACGATCTGCATGACGACGTGCACGTCGACGCCGGTGCGCAGCGGCGCCTGGAGGCCGATGACGTTCGTCGAGCGGGACGCGAGCGAGCGCGCGCCCGCGTGCGGGCTGAAGCCCAGGCTGTCGATCGCCTTCTCGACGCGGTCGCGGGTCTCCTGGGAGATGGCCCGCTTGCCGCTCATCACGTACGACACCGTCGAGATCGACACGCCCGCCTTCTGTGCGACGTCCGCGATCGTCACCATGAGGTCCCCTGCTCTCCGCCTTCGATCACCCGTGTGGTTCCGGGTGCGAGCTCGTACGTTCCGATCGAACCGTCCGGCCCGTGCACTTTCATTGTCACCGCTCGCGCCCCCGCGCGTAGCCGCGCGCGCACGAGTTCTCCGCCGGACCACTCGACGTCGACCGACACATCCCCGCGGGCACGGATGCCGCGCACCCGGCCGGCCGGCCATTCCGGCGGCAGCGCGGGCAGCAGTCGCAGCGTGACGCGCGCGGGCCCGGTGCCGGCGGCGGGCTCGTCGAACGACTGCACGAGCGCCTCCGCGATCGCCGCGGTCACGCCCAGGTTGCCGTCGATCTGGTACGGCGGATGGGCGCTGAAGAGGTTCGGGTAGACGCCCCCGCGGTGGGCCTGTGAGCCCTCGTCCGCGGGCCGGAGCGCGAGGCGCAGCTGGGTGTGCACGGCCTCGCCGTCGCCCAGGCGCGCCTGCATCGCCGCGCGCCAGGCGAGGGCCCAGCCGGTCGATTCGGGGCCGCGCAAGCGGATGGACTCGGATGCTGCGTGCGCGAGGCCGGGCGTCGCCTCGGGCGTGATCTGCGCCAGCGGGAACAGCCCGACGAGGTGCGACAGGTGGCGGTGGAGAGGCTCGGCCTCGGTGCGCTCCCGATCCCATTCGAGCAGGTCGCCGCGCGCCGACACCTGCGGGTCGGGGAGCGCGGCCGTGAGCCCCCGCAGTTCGGCGATCCACGGCTCGTCGAGGTCGAGGGCGGCCGCCGCGGCGCGGCACACGCCGGCGAGCTCGCGCAGCAGGGCGACGTCCATCGTCGCCGACACCGCGATGCCGCGCTCGCGGCCCTCGGCGTCGAGGTGATGGTTCTCGGGCGAGGTTGAGGGGCTCGTCCATGCGTGCTCGCCGTCGGTCTGGATCCACGACAGCGCGAACGCCCCCGCCGAGACGAGGACCGGCCAGGCCTCGTCGCGCAGGAACGCGCGGTCGCCGCCGTACGAGTAGTGCTCCCACAGGTGCAGCGCGAGCCACACGCCGCCCAGTGCCCAGTTCGCCCACGCCGGGTCGCCGTGACCGGCGCCGACGGGCGCGGCGAAGGCCCACGCATCGGAGTTGTGGTGTGCGACCCAGCCGTCCGCGCCGTAGAGCTCGCGGGCGACCTCGGGGCCGCTGGTCTCGGACAGCCGCCGCGTGAACCGCAGCAGCGGCTCGTGGCACTCGGGGAGGCCCGTCGTCTCGGCCGGCCAGTACGCCATCTGGGTGTTGATGTTGAGGGTGTACGCGCTGGACCACGGTCCCGGAAGCTCCGCGTTCCACAGCCCCTGCAGCGTCACCGGCAGCCCACCGGGCTGCGACGACGCGATCAGCAGGTACCGCCCGTAGTGGAACATGAGGGCGGCGAGCGCCGGGTCGTCGCGTTCCTGCGCGCGGCGCACGCGGTCGACGGTGTCGAGCGTCGCGGCGTCGTCCGATGCCGGGAGCGCGAGCGCGCACCGCGCATAGAGCTCCCCGTGCGCGGCTTCGTGGGCTGCGAGCAGTTCGGCGGCCGTCGCGTGGACATCGAGGGATCCACGGATGCTGCGCAGCAGCGCCGCCGCGCGGCCCTCGGCATCCCGGCCATCGGCCGGGTCGCCGGGCAGCGAGGGGGCGGTGGCGGTCGCGATCGCGAAGAGGTGCGTGGTGGCGGCCGCGCCGACGAGCGCCCCGTCGACGATGTCGGAGGCGCCGCGTGCCTGCACGACGATCGCTCCGTGCCGGCCGTGCTCTTCGTCGTAGCGGATGGGCTCGGCGGGAGCCTCGTGGCCGGGTGCGACGTCGACGGGGAGCCACCACTCGGTGGCGAGGTCGCCGCCCGCCGACCGCGGAGCAGAGCGCGGCCGCAGCAGCGACCCGACGTCGAGGCGCACCCGCACGGGCTCGCTCGCCGTGACCTCGTGCATGATGGCGCCCGTCACGAGGTCGGCCCAGGTGCGGTGACGCACGTCCACGTCGCCGAGCACGTAGTCGTGCGTCGCCACGCCCGTGGCGAGGTCGAGGCGCCTCGCGGACAGCGTGGGCGCCGGGGCCGAGGCATCCGTCTCCACCGTCAGGTCGACCCAGCCCAACGGAAGGTAGGCCTGCACCCACGGTGCCTGCATGCGTTGCAGCAGCGCCTCGGCGGCGTCGAGCTCGTCGGCGTCGATCGCGGCGCGCACGGCCTCGAGCGCTTCGGGCCCGCGCGCGGCGACGCCCTCGAGCGGGTCGGCGCCGGCGTGCCCCGACCACGCCGTGATGTCGTTCAGCCACAGCCGCTCGCCGCCGGCGAGCCCGGCGCACATCCCACCGCGCACGCCGTTGCCGACCGGGTAGGCCTCGAGCCAGCGTGACGCGGGCGCCGAGGCGCGCAGGGCGTGGAGCCCTTCGGCGGGCTCAGGGACCGGATCGGGCTGCGGAGCCGCATCATCGCGGTGCGTGGACAACGACACCCTCGTAGTATACCGTCTCAGTGTTGAAGCGCTTCGAAAGTTCGACGCACTTCTCTCCGACATCCCGTGACCGCCCGATCGAAGCTCAGCGAAGAGGTTCCCCGCTCCATGGCCACCACCCCCGACCCGCGCCTGCTCGACGCGTTCTCCGAGATCACCCGCGACCTGGGCATCTGCTTCGGCGGTGATTACAACCCCGAGCAGTGGCCGCGCGAGGTCTGGCAGGAGGATGCCGAGCTCATGGTCCGCGCCGGCGTCAACCTCGTGACGGTCGGGGTGTTCAGCTGGGCGTGCCTCGAGCCGTCGCCGGGCGAGTACGACTTCGCGTGGCTGGACGAGGTGCTCGACCTGCTGCACGCGCGCGGTGTCGCTGTGGACCTCGCGACCCCGACCGCGTCGCCTCCGCCGTGGCTCGGCATCCTCCACCCCGAGACCCTTCCGGTGAACCCCGACGGTGTGCGCCTCGCCGCCGGATCGCGCAACCAGTTCACGCCGGCGTCGCGCGTCTACCGCGAGCGCGCCCTGGCGATCGCGACCGTGCTCGCCGAGCGCTACGCCGCTCACCCCGCGGTGCGCATGTGGCACGTCGGCAACGAGTTCGGCCAGATCGACTTCGGCGACGAGGCCGCTCGCGAGTTCCGGCTGTGGCTGCGCGAGCGCTACGGCTCGATCGACGCGCTCAACGACGCGTGGGGCACGCTCGTCTGGGCCCAGCGCTACCGCGACTTCGACGAGATCGTGCCGCCCCGGCGCATGCCGTATCTCGTGAACCCCGCGCAGTCGCTCGACTTCCGGCGGTACACCTCGTGGGCGCTGCAGCGGGTCTTCACCGAGCAGCGCGACGCGATCCGCGCGGCCGGGGCGACGCAGCCCGTCACCACCAACTTCATGGGTTTCGAGCCGCTCACCGACCTGTGGGAGTGGGCGGGCGATGTCGACGTCGTCGCCGACGACCAGTACCCCGACCACGGCTCCGTGACCGCCTCGAGCGACATCGCGCTCGTGCAGGACCTCATGCGCTCCCTCGGGCATGGCCGCCCGTGGGTGCTCATGGAGCAGGCGGTCAGTGCGACGTCGTGGCGTCCGCACAACCTTCCGAAGAGCCGCGATCGTGCCCGTCTCGACTCGCTGCAGGCGGTCGCCCGCGGCGCCGATGCGGTCTGCTTCTTCCAGTGGCGCCAGGCGCGCACGGGAGCGGAGCGCTTCCACTCCGCGATGCTGCCGCACGCCGGCGCCGACACCGAGGTCTTCGAGACCACGTGCGCGCTCGGCGCCGACCTGCGGCGACTGCGGCCGGTGGTCGGCGGCCGGGTCGCGGCATCCGTCGCCCTCCTCTTCGACTGGCCGTCGCGGTGGGCCGCGGACGAGCCCGGCCGCCCGACCGAGCGCCTCGACACGCTCGAGCAGGTGCAGCGGTGGCACCGCGCGCTGTGGCGCCGCGGCATCGCCGTCGACGTCGTGCGCCCGGGCGCCGATCTGTCGGCGTACGCCACCGTGCTCGTCCCGCACACGTACATCATCGAGACGGATGCTGCCGCCGCCCTCCGCACGGCCGTCCAGCGTGGTGCGAGCCTCGTGGTCGGCCCCTTCTCGGGGGTGGCGGACGTCAACGCGGGCATCCTGACCGGGCGCTCGCCCGTGCCGCTGCGCGACCTGCTCGGCGTGAGCGGCGAAGAGTGGGTGGGTCTTCCGGACGCGCCCACGCCCGTCACCGTGGAGCCGACCTGGACGACCGCGCCGGCGCGGGTCGAGGCATCCGTCCTCGGTGAGTGCCTCCGCGCCGACGGCGCCGACGTGCTCGCCCGCTTCGGCGCCGGCCACCTGGTCGGCGCACCCGCCATCACGCGGAACGGCGTCGGCGCGGGCACCGCGTGGTACCTCGGGGCGATCCTGTCGGACGACGCGCTCGCCGCGGTGCTCGACGACGCCCTCGACGCGGCCGGCGTCACGGGTGTCACCCCTGACCGCGTGCTGCCCGACGACGTCGAGGCGGTCCAGCGCGGCGAGGCCCTCTTCCTCCTCAACCACGGCGATCGGGCCCGGCACATCATGCTGCCCGGCCCGCGCCGCGATCTCCTGTCGGACGCGGACGTCGAGGGGCGGCCGACGCTCGCCCCCGGCGCCGCCATGGTGCTCATCGAAAGGCACGCAGAGTGAAGTTCACCGATGGCTACTGGCTCACCAGGCCCGGCCTCGCCCCGTTGTACGCGGTCGAGGTCGACGACATCCGCGTCGACGAGGCGTCGGGCACGATGACCGTGTATGCGCCCACCGCAGCGATCCGCGACCGGGGCGACACCCTCAACCGCGCACTGCTCACCGTGACGTTCTCGGCGCCCGCGCCGGGCGTCGTCAAGGTGCGGGTCGAGCGCCACGCGGGCGCCGTGCACCGTGGCCCCGACTTCGAGATCTTCGGGGCGGAAGGATTCCGGCCCGAGATCACGGTCGGCGAGAACGACGGCGTGCTCGACGCCGGCCCGCTGAAGGTGCGCGTCGCGCGCGAGGCGGGGCAATGGCGCGTGGACTTCCTCGAGGCCGACGGGCGCGTTCTCACGAGCTCGCTGCCGCGCTCGATCGGCCACTTCACCGACACGACGGGCAAGAACGGCACCGCCGCCACGGCGGGCACGGCGGGCACCGCCGGCACGGCCGCGGGCGGGACGAAGCCCACGTGGGTGCACCAGCAGCTGAGCATCGAGCCCGGCGAGCGCGTCTACGGGCTCGGTGAGCGCTTCGGCGCGTTCGTCAAGAACGGCCAGGTCGTCGACACGTGGAACGCCGACGGCGGCACCTCCAGCGAGCAGGCGTACAAGAACGTGCCGTTCTACCTCACCTCGCGCGGCTACGGCGTGTTCGTCGACCATCCCGAGAACGTCTCGTTCGAGGTCGGCAGCGAGGTCAACTCGCGCGTGCAGTTCTCGGTGGGCGGCGAGTCCCTCGTCTACTACGTGATCGCCGGCCCCGAGCCGAAGGACGTGCTGCGCCGCTACACCGCGCTCACCGGCCGCCCCGCTCGCGTGCCCGCGTGGTCGTTCGGGCTCTGGCTCACGACGTCGTTCACCGCCAGCTACGACGAGGACACCGTCAGCGCGTTCGTGGACGGCATGGCCGAGCGCGACATCCCGCTTTCGGTCTTCCACTACGACTGCTTCTGGATGCGCGAGTACCAGTGGAGCGACTTCGAGTGGGACTCCCGCGCGTTCCACGACCCGGTCGGGCAGATCGCCCGCATGCACGAGCGCGATGTGCACGTCTCACTGTGGATCAACCCCTACATCGCGCAGCGGTCGGCGCTGTTCCGTGAGGCGGCCGACAACGGCTACCTCCTCAAGCGCACCGACGGCAGCGTGTGGCAGTGGGACATGTGGCAGGCGGGCATGGGACTCGTGGACTTCACGAACCCGGATGCTGCGGACTGGTACGTCGCGAAGCTGCAGGGACTCCTCGACCAGGGGGTCGATGCGTTCAAGACCGACTTCGGCGAGCGGATCCCGGTCGAGGGCGTCGTGTGGCACGACGGATCCGACCCGCACCGCATGCACAACTACTACGCGAAGCTCTACAACGAGGTCGTGTTCCGCGCCCTCGAGCGGCACCACGGTGTGGGCGATGCGGTCGTGTTCGCCCGTTCCGCGACCGCGGGCTCGCAGCAGTTCCCGGTGCACTGGGGCGGCGACAACGACTCGACGTTCCTGTCGATGGCGGAGTCCCTCCGCGGCGGCCTGTCGCTCGCGATGTCGGGCTTCGGCTACTGGAGCCACGACATCGGCGGGTTCGAGGGCACCCCCGACCCGGGCCTGTTCAAGCGCTGGCTCGCCTTCGGGCTGCTGTCGTCGCACTCGCGGCTGCACGGCTCGTCGTCGGTGCGGGTGCCGTGGGCCTTCGACGACGAGGCGGTCGACATCGCCCGCTCCTTCACGAAGCTCAAGATGCGGCTCATGCCCTATCTCGCGGGCGCCGCCGAGCAGGCGCATCGCTGCGGTACGCCGATGATGCGCCCGATGGCGCTCGAGTTCCCCGGCGACCGCTCGGGCTTCGACGCCGACACCCAGTACATGCTGGGCGACGCGCTGCTCGTGGCGCCGATCTTCACGGCCGACGGCAGTGTGGAGTACTACCTGCCCGAGGGGGAGTGGACCTCTCTCCTCGACGGCTCGGTGGTGGGCGGCAGCCGGTGGATCTCCGAGACCCACGGCTACGACTCGGTGCCGCTGCGGGTGCGGCCCGGCACCGTGCTGCCGTTCGGCTCCGACGACAGCCGCCCCGACTACGACTGGTCCGACGGGGTCACGCTGCGCTGCTTCGAGCTGCCCGACGGCTACCACCGCGAGACGAGGGTGCCGGGCCACGACGCCAAAGGATCCATCGACGGCGTCGGCGCGACGACGTTCCGCGTGCGCCGCGAGGGCGCCACGATCATCGCGTCGACGGACGACGCCCACGCCCCGTGGGCGCTGCAGGTGGGTGACCGGATCGCCCGGGCTGCAGCATCCGGAGAGCTCCGTATCGAGATCGAGGAGAACGCACGATGACTGACGTGGCAACGGATGCTGCGACCACGACGATCGCAGGGGAGCCGACGCCCGATCAGCCGCTGTTCCGGCAGGTCGACCAGCCGCTCGCGGCGCGCGCGCGAGACCTCCTCGACCGGCTGACACCCGACGAGCGCATCGCGATGCTGCACCAGGCCGCGCCCGCGGTCGAGCGGCTCGGGATGTCGGCGTGGCACACGGGCTGCGAGGCGCTGCACGGCGTCGCGTGGCTCGGACGGGCGACGGTGTTCCCGCAGCCCGTGGGCCTCGCCGCGACGTGGGACACCGACCTCGTCGAGAAGGTGGGTGAGGTGGCCGCTGTCGAGGTGCGCGCCAAGCGGGCCGAGAATCCGATGGTGAGCCTCAACGTGTGGGCCCCGGTCGTCAACACGCTGCGTCATCCCGGCTGGGGGCGCAACGAGGAGGGCTACTCCGAGGATCCCCACGTGACCGCGGTGTTCGGCACCGCGTACTCGCGGGGTCTGCGCGGCGACCACCCGCGCGTGTGGCGCACGGTGCCCGCGCTGAAGCACTTCCTGGCGTACAACAACGAGACCGACCGCTCGACGACGTCGTCCGAGATGTCGCTGCGCACGCTCCACGAGGAAGAGCTGCCCGCCTTCCGGCAGGCGATCGAGGAGGGCGTCGCCGGCGGCATGATGCTCGCGTACAACCGCGTGAACGGCGTCCCGGCGCACACGCAGCCCGAGCTCGTCGCGGAGGCCCGGAGCTGGTCGGACGAATCGATCGCAGTGGTGTCGGATGCCGGCGCCCCCACGTTCCTCGTGACCACGCAGCGCACCCAGCCCGATCACGTGCACGCCGCGGCTGCCCTGGTGACGTCGGGCCTCGACTCCTTCACCGACAACGAGGCGAACGCCGCGCCCACGATCGGCTATGTGACGGAGGCGCTCGCCGCGGGGCTGCTCACCACGGACGACGTCGACCAGGCTGTGCTGCGGCTGCTCGAGCTGCGCATCCGCACCGGCGAGTTCGACGGCGACGCCGACCCGTACGCCGGGATCGGCGCCGACGCCATCGACGCGCCCGGGGCCCGTGAACTCGCCCGGGAGGCGGTGGCGCGGTCGGTCGTCGTGCTGCGGAACGACGCCGGCGTGCTGCCGCTCTCCCGGGCGTCACGGGTCGCGGTGGTCGGCCCCCTCGCCGACCTCGTGCTCACCGACTGGTACGCGGGCACCCCGCCGTACGCGGTCGGCATCGGCGCGGCCGCCGCCGAGCGGTTCGGCGAGGCCGAGGTGGTGACCGGCGCCGACACGATCGCGCTCCGGGCCTCGTCGAACGCTCGCTATGTCGTGTCGAACTCCGACGGCTCGGTGGTCGAGGCGGCCGGTGACGCCGCTGTCGACGGCGCGCTGTTCGACGTGACGGACTGGGGCGACGGCATCCTGACCCTCCGCTCCCACGCGAGCCGGCTGCTGCTCACCGGCGCGAAGTGGCCGATGCGCGCCGACGCCACCCGCGTGGGCGAGTGGGTCGTGCAGGAGAGCTACCGCAAGCACGTCCACGCCGACGGCACGTGGTCGCTCCTGCACCTCGGGTCGGGCCGGTGGCTGCGGGTGTTCCGCGACTCGGGGCTGCTCGCCGCCGAGGCCGTCACGCTCGACCAGGCCGAGCGATTCGGTGTGCGGGTGGTGCGGTCGGGTGCGGCGGCCGTCGCCGAAGCGGCCGCGCGTGCCGACGCCGTCATCGTCGCGGTCGGCAACGACCCGCATCTCAACGGCCGCGAGACCGAGGACCGTCCGCACCTGCGCCTGCCCGAGGCATGGGCCGAGGTGTGGCGCGCTGCGCGCGAGGCCAACCCGCGGGCGGTGCTCACGATCGTGTCGAGCTACCCCTACGTGCTCGAGGGCGTCGACGCCGAGACCGTCGTGTGGTCGAGCCACGGCGGGCAGGAGCTCGGACACGGCGTGATCGACGTGCTCTCGGGCGACCGTGAGCCGTCGGGCCGCCTCTCGCAGAGCTGGCCCGCGACCGAGGAGCAGGCGGGCGACCTGTTCGACTACGACACGCTCCGCCAGGGCGCGACGTACCGCCACCAGCCGGACGAGCCGACCTTCGCGTTCGGGCACGGACTCACGTACACGTCGGTCGCGTACGAGTCGGTGGAGATCACGGATGCTGCGACCCCCGCGCCTGCGCCGACCCACCGGCATGCCGGCTTCGCGCCGCGCGCCGACGAGTCCCGGGTGGACGCGGTGGTGCGGGTGCGCAACACCGGCGACCGCGACGCCGAGGAGCTCGTGCAGCTGTACGCGCTGCCGGCGGAGGACCTGCCGCTGCCGGCGCCGCGCCGCGTGCTCGTGGCGTACCGCCGCGTGCGGCTCGCGCCTGGGGAGACCCGCGACGTCGAACTGTCGTTCTCTCCCGCGCGCCTCGCGGTGTGGGACGACGCCGTGCGCCTCGCCGGGGCGGTCGACGACTGGCTCCACGCCGGCGCCCTGCGGGTGCAGCCGGGGACGTACACAGTGGCCGCAGGCCCCTCGGCCTGGGACCTCCCGGTACGCACGGAGCTCGAGGTCACGGCCGGCTGAGTCTGCGGCATCCCAGCCCACGGGCTTGGCCGCCGCCGCCACCCGTTCTCAACAGGTCAACCGGGCTTCTGCAGGACGTTTTCGGCGCACATGCCCATGTAGAAGCCCGGTTGACCTGTCGGAGAGATGAGGCGAGAGGAGCCGGGAATGCAATGCCGCTTGACTACGGGGCGAGTTCCTCCGCCAGTGCCCGCGTCTCGTCCGGCGTCCAGATGCGGTCGCCGAAGACGTGCCGATGTGCGAGCGACAGCTCGTCACCCGGGGCCAGCACGACGTACTCGTCGAACGAAGGCGACGGCGCGAGCACCGGGATCGGCTGGCTGCGCACGAACCAGCGGATCGGCGGCGCCCCCGTCGACGTGCCCGCGAACGCGAGGATCGTGGCGCCGCCGTCCACGTCGTCGTGCTCGCCTGAGACGGCGACCCACGGCGCGACCTGGCCCATGACGCCGTCATCGCCCGCGTCGTCGGGGAACCCGCCCGCCAGGACGCGGCCGCCTGTCCAGGCACGAGGCATCCGGATCATGAAGCCGGTGTAGCCGGCGTTCGGCCGGCCCTCGGTCGTGGGGCTGCCGAGCTCCAGCTCGCGTCCCGACACGTTGCGCAGTGTCGACGAGAAGTCGAGCGCCCACAGGCCGCGGTCGGTGTCGACGCCGTGGAAGCGGTGCGTGCGGGTCTCGGTGATCCACTCCTCACCGCCCTGCGTGATCCAGGTGAGCTCCTCCGTGAAGGAGACCTCGGGTCCGGCATCGCTCAGCGTCGTGAAGCCGTCGTGGCGGATGCTGCCGACGTTGTCGAGGAGCGCGTAGTCGCCGTGCTCCGGGCGGAAGGTGTTGCCGCCCCAGAAGTTCTGGCCCGACACGTGGGTCCAGGTCATCTGCAGGCCCTTGTGCCACCGGTGGTCCCACGGGCGGAAGCCGGTGATCACCGCGCCGTCGAGGGCTCGCAACGGGTGGAGGTAGGGCTTCGGGCCCTCGGAGACCGCCCCGCCCGGGTCGAACGCGTAGCGCGCGATGTCGACGCCCGCGGCGGTGACGGTCAGGTCGGTCTGGTCGAGACGGAGGGTGAGGTCGGTCACGGTCCCATTGTGGCCCAGATCGTCGGAAAACGCTTGCCCATATTGACGGGTGCGTAATCTACCGCGCTCAGGCCTTGAGCGGTAGAGGCATCCCGGTGCGCGATCGCGGCGATAGCGTCTTCGTCATCTCACACGAGACGCCACACCCCCCGCGGCGTCCACGAGACAGAAGGAGAGAATCATGCTCTGGACCATCCTCGGCCTGATCATCATCGGGCTCATCGCCGGCCTCATCGCTCGCGCCGTCATCCCTGGCAAGCAGAGCATGGGCATCCTGCTGACGATCGTCCTCGGAATCGTCGGGTCGTTCGTCGGAGGCTTCCTCGGCTTCCTGCTCTTCGGCGCCGACCCCAACGGGGGCTTCCTGCAGCCGTCGGGCATCATCGGCTCGATCCTCGGCGCGATCATCGTCCTCGGTCTCTACGTGCTCTTCACACGCCGCCGCGGCGTGAACCGCGCCTGACCCGAACACGGCTTCGCCCGGACCCCGCGCTCCCCGCCTGCGGCAGCGACGAACCGGCCGGACTCGTCATCTACTCCGGCCGCAACGAGAACCTCGTGAAGCCGCTCATCGAGAAGCTGGAGAA